>JBAPYD010000558.1:0-2549 GCA_049284555.1 Chromatiaceae bacterium
GAGATCCAGGAATACGAGGAGAACGTCATCGCCCAGGCCATCCGCGAGACCACGGAGGCCCACGAGGAGACCCTGCGCGAGGTCGCCGCCCAGCTCGACCGGCACAGCCTGCCGGGGGTGGAGATCCTCGAGACGGCGTTGAGCAACATCGTCGGCTTCCGCCGCCAGCGCGACTGCCAGGCCCTGAAGGCCTTCACCGCCTGCCACCAGGAGCTCAAGGAGGCCATCAAGCGCGGGGCGGAGCTCGCCAACGCCCTGACCGAAACCGCACTGCACGACATCGGTCGGGCGCGCAGGGCCCTGGACACCCTATGGCCCTTCCTGCAAACCGAGCCCGACCTCGATGAAGCCGATCGCGAGCACGCCGAGAAGCTCACGGACCTGATGGCACGGGAGACCTTCTACCGCGAGATTCCCGCCATCGACCAGCACGCCAGGTCCCTGGAGAGCGCCTACGGCACACGGCTCCAGCGGGCGGCAGCGGCGCGCGCGGAGGCCTACCAGGCGGCCCTGGAGCAGCTCCACGGCACCCCAGGCTGGGAACAGGTTGCCGACGAGCAGCGCGGTCGCATCGCCGAGCCGCTGGCCGCCTACACGGTGACGCAGCCGGGCAACGCGGCGATACCCCAGCTCCGCGCCGACCTCGACGCCTGTCCCGCCCGGCGCGACAAGGCCATCGAGGAGCTGCTGCGCCTGATCGACGGCAACCGGGTCGTCAAGGTTTCGGCGTCCGGCTATTTCGCCGGCGGCGTGGAGAACGAGGAGCAGCTCGATCAGGCCCTCGGCGGGCTCAAGGAGCAGTGTCTCGAGCTGATCGCGGCTGGAAAGAAGGTGCTGGTACAGTAGGGCTCAAGGGACCGGGTTCGGCGCCCCGTACCCTCTACTTCGAACCCTCGAGGTGACTCATGACCACGACGATCAGTTTCGATTTCGACGCCTCGGCATTCGGCGCTCTGCGCCTCGCTCCCGCCGAGTTTGCTCGCGAGATGCGAATCGCCGCGGCCGTGCAATGGTATGCGCAGGGGATCGTGTCCCAGGGAAAGGCGGCAGAGCTTGCGGATCTGACCAGGGCCGCATTCCTGGAGGAGCTCTATCGCCGCCAGGTCCCGGCCTGCCAGGTCACGCCCGACGAGCTGGCGGGTGAGATCCATGGAGCCTAGGCGATGGGTGGTTAACGCCTCACCGCTGATCCTGCTTGGCAAGGCGACAGACCTCTGGCTGCTCGGAAGAATGGCTGATCGGATCGACGTCCCGGCAGCTGTCGCGGACGAGGTGGGCGCCAAGCCCGACGGGCGCGAAATACTCGAAGCGATCGCACAGGACCCAGCGTTCGCGATCGTCGACAAGGAGGTGGCAACCCCCGAGATTCTGAGTTGGGACTTGGGCTCCGGCGAGACCCAGGTTATCGCCCATGCGCTCGCGCAACATGCCGAGCGGGTCGTTATCGATGACCGGGAGGCGCGGCGCTGCGCCATGTCGATGGGATTGGCGGTCATCGGCACCCTGGGAATCATTGGGCGTGCAAAGACCACGGGTTTGATCGACCGGGCGGAGCCGGTCGTCAAACGATTGCTGGCCACGGGACTGTACGCGTCCGACGAATTGGTTCGGCGACTGTTGATCGAGGTCGGTGAATAGACGAGTGTAGAGACCGCAGCCCGAAGTCTTACTGTGGATCGATGAGGGCCTTTTTCAGCACCGCGATAACTCAAACGCGCGCGTATACGGCTTGTACGCGCGCGCATATTTATGCGCGGATTTGGTCTTTGACTGCCGTGACTGCTGAGCGCTGAATGGACAAGGAAACCCGCAACCGCATCGAGCGCGCCACCCAGTCTGCCCGAGGTCTGCTTGAGCAAGACTTCGCGGACCAGTTGGAGGGTGTCTTCGACATCCGGCTCGACGGAACCCTGGCCACCGAGCCGGGTGGCCACCTGGATGCGGCGCAGCGCGTGCTCTGGCGCAAGCTGGTCGCCGCCGTGGAGCACCACCGGGCCAGCGGCCAGAGGGCGTCGGAAGCGGTGGCGACCTACTTGCGCGAGGCGGCCTTCACCACCCTGAACCGCTTCGTCGCACTCAAGATGCTCGAGGCCCGCGGTCTGGTGCAGCAGTGCATCTCCCGCGGCGAGCAATCCGCCGGATTCAAGGAGTTCTGCGGGCTGGCGCCAGGTCTGGTCCAGTTGCCCGACCATGGCTACCGCCTTTACATCGAGTCGTTGTTCGACGAGCTCTCGACCGAGGTGAAGGTCCTCTTCGACCGGCGCGACCCGTACAGCGTGCTGTGGCCGAAGCGCGCGACCTTCGAGCAGCTCCTGGAGATCCTGAACGACCCAGGGTTCGGGGATCAGGGGTCAGGGACCAGCAGACCGCACCCTGAACCCCGCACCCTGAACCCTGAACCCGCGACCATCTGGGAGCAGGACGAGACCATCGGCTGGGTCTACCAGTTCTTCAACGGCCAGGACGAGCGCCGCAAGATGCGCGAGGAGAGCCAGGCCCCGCGCAACAGCCGCGAGCTGGCTGTGCGCAATCAGTTCTTCACGCCGCGC
>JBAPYD010000559.1:0-5477 GCA_049284555.1 Chromatiaceae bacterium
GGTGGAGCAGGCGCCCGCGCAGGTCGCTCAGGGTGCCGCTCAATGACTCGAGCTCCGCCGCGAGGCGCTTGGTCGCCTTGCGCTTCTTGGCGTGGCCCTGCCCGCCGGCCGCCGGCTCGGCCGCCGCCTTCGGGTCCCTCACCCTCTTGGCCGATTTCTTCTCCGATTTCCTGGCCTTCTTGTCCTTGACCGGGCCGACGCCCAACGCATCCCCCGCTTCCAGAGGGGTCACGGGAGCCGCCGGGGGTGCCCCCTCCACCAGCCGGACATGCGCGGTTTCCAGGGTCGTTCGGTCGGCGGCTTGATGATCGAGGGACACGGGCGGCTCCGCTCGGGGGACAGAGTTCCCGCATTGTAGACCGCGCCCCCCGCCCTGTCCCCGGGGCCTCGGCCGGGAGGCCGGCCGGGAGGCCGACCGGCCGGCCCCGCTCAGAACCAGTGACGCAGACCGAGGGAGAGACCGGACCAGTCGGCGTCCGGGCGCTCGTCGTCGAGGGCGACGTAGAGGGCGTAGATCTGAGACCGAACACTGAAATTGTGCTCCAGGCCCAAGGCCCAGGTGGATCTGTCACCCGTCTCGCCGAAGACCCCCAGGGCGTCGCCGAAGGTCCCTGCCACCACCCCCGAGGCACAGCCGAAGCGGAACCCGAGGGCCTCGGGGTCCACGCAGTCCCCCGTCAGGGCCTGCCCGTACATGGCCTTGAGTCGGGTCGCGCCGAAGCGGTAGCCGCCCTGCACCTGCCAGAGCGTGGACCCGCCGTTGTCGGGCTGGCCAAGCACCTGGGAGCGGGACTCGTAGATGGCGGTCAGGTCCAGCCCGTTCCAGTCCAACAGACCGAGCCCCGCGCGCCAGAGGGTCTCGTCGCCGGCCAGGACCCCATGGGAGAGGTCGTAGAGCCCGTCCTGCCAGCGCCAGAGGGGGCGCGAGAACCGCTGATAGCCGATCGACGCCTGGAACGGTCCCCGGGCATAGCGCGCCGCGACGGACCAGCCGTCGGCGATCCCGTTGGCCCGATCGTCCACCACCCCCAGGGGCGTCGCCCCGCCGGCGGGGACGAGGGCACCGCTCAGCTGGATCCCCCAGAGCGTCGGCGAGAGATAGAGCACCGCGTTGTCGGCGCGGACGTCCAGGAAACCCGGCGTGTAGCTGTTGTCCGCCAGGGTGTCCGCGAAAAGGTCCAGACCCTCCGTGTAAATCTTGACCGGCATGTCGTGCCGACCCATCAGGAGCAGGCCCCAGTCTCCCCGCAAGCCCGCGTAGGTGTTGCCCATCAGGAACTGGTCCGGATCGCCGTCGACGACGTCGTCATTCACGTTGGCCATCGCGATCTCGATCTCGACCTGGTAGACGGCCTGAAGCCCCCCGCCCAGATCCTCGCTCCCGCGAACGCCGAGCTTGGACCCGCGACCGCTCATATCGAGCCCCCACCCCCGAAACGGGAGACCCGGGGTCAGGCTGTCGTCGAGGGCCTGGAGAATCCCGGCCTGGACCTCGGGTGCCAGGGAATCCCAGGGGAGGGTGCCGAACATGACGTCGCCGATCGCGGTGTTGATCCACTCCGGCCCCGGCAGTCCCACATAGCCCGACTCGGCGAGAACCCCATTGGCGGCGTCCACGAATCCCTGGAAGTCGAAGCCCGGGGCCCCCGGCGCCGGCCGGTGCCAGCTGGCATCGGCATCCGCGTCGACGTAGTCGAGGGAGACGTGGGCCCTGCCATAGATCCGTGCATCGGCCTGGGCCAGGAGGGGCAGCACCAGCAGGAGGGGCAGGAGGAGGAGAGGGGGCTTCCGATACGTCATGGAACGCTCCAGGCTGAGTGAGGATCAGAATGGCTGGACGGCGGGCGCCCGGGCTCAGAGCTCGATGCCCTTCTGGGCCTTGATGCCCGCGTCGAAGGCGTGCTTGACCGGTCGCATCTCGGTCACCGTGTCGGCGATCTCGATCAGCGGTTGGGGCGCCCCGCGGCCGGTGATCACGACGTGCTGATGCCGCGGTCGGGCCTGGACGACGGTCAGCACCTCGTCCAGGGGCACCAGACCGAGCTTGAGGGCGATGTTGAGCTCGTCGAGGACCACGAGCTGGAGCCCGGGATCCGACAGGAAACCGGCGGCCAGCTTCCAGGCCGCGAGCGCGGCCCGCCGGTCCCGGTCCGCGTCCTGGGTCTCCCAGGTGAAGCCCTCGCCCATCACGTGGTACTCGACCCCCGGCTGGCGACGGAAGAAGGCCTCCTCGCCGGTCGCGAAGCTCCCCTTGATGAACTGCACCACCGCGACCCGCATCCCGTGGCCCAGGGCCCGGGCCACCATCCCGAAGGCCGAGGAGCTCTTGCCCTTGCCGTTGCCGGTGTTGACCACCAGCACGCCACGGTCGGTCTGGGCCCCAGCGACCCGGGCGTCGACGACATCCTTCTGGCGCTGCATGCGCCGTCGGTGACGCTCGCGGGCCGCCTGGTCGGTCTGCGGCTCCGTCACCGCGGGATACGGTCCACCGAGGCGCGGGGCGCCAGGGAGAGATGGACCAGGACCGCGATCCCCACATAGGCGAAGAGCGCGAGCAGGGTCCCCGGCAGATAATCGACGAGGCTATGGGCCAGCCCCGCCAGGCCGGGCTCGGCGAAGCGCCCGGAGAAGAGATAGAAGCCGCCGCTCGCGAAGGCCTCGGCGGCGATCCCGCCGACCAGCAAGACGCCAGCGAGCACCCGCAGGGATGAGCCGGAGACCTGGTGGCGTCGCCCAAACCACCGCCCCGCGGCCCAGACGGACCCGTAGGCGGGGATCAGCAGCCAGTAGGCCGGGGTCAGACAGTAGCCGCTCACCCCGCCCCAGCCGATGGCGGTCAGGTCGATCGCGGTGGCCAGGGCGAACAGGGCGAGGAAGACCCGGAGCCCTCCCAGGTAGAGGCCCGCGAGGAAGAACACCGCCAGCGAGGCGTCAGGCAGATGCTGCCCCAGGGGGGCGAGCTGCTGGCCCCGCGTGGCGGCCATGAGGGCGGCCAGGGCGATCCCGATCAGGAGACGGGAGCGGGCGTCGATGGTCTCGGTCATGCTGGAATCTCCGCGGCGCGGTGAGGTCTGGAGGTCGGGTCCGGCGGTGCGCGCTGGTCCCGGGTCCCGAATCGAATCATTACGCTGCGGACATTCTAGGGCCTCGGGAGCCGGCTCACTAGCGAGGCGACGTAACTTTCCCACCAAGCCGCCCCTCTCTGTGTAACGATGTCGCCTTTCGCGGCCCGCCGCGGGGGGCCCTGGCCATCCGTCTCGCGGCCATCGCGCCCTTGCCCGTCGGGGACGGCTGTCGAGACGCGCACGATGCGCGGGGTTGAGCCGGAGGGCTCGACGCATGCCGCCGCCGGGGCGCGGCAGACCGCGACCGCCGACGGGCATCGGCTGGGGACCCGTCACCCTCAGGGGATCGAGTCCCTCGACCGCGGCAGGTCATCCCCGGCCCGCACGGGTGCCCCACGGCTCGCCGCGGCTTCCTCGGAGATTTCACCTTTCGAATCCCATGGAACGAAACAAAGAGCAATCCATAGCCGGCGAGCTGGTCGAGCTCGCGTTGCGCGATCTCGCCGAGGGCAACCTCGAGCTGCTTCGCAACGCCCTCGAGGAGCTGCACCCGGCGGACGTGGCCGACCTCCTGGAGAGCATGCCGCCGGACGAGCGTCATGCCACCTGGGAGCTGGTGCCGGAGGACACCCGGGGCGAGGTGCTGACCTACGTCCACGACGAGGCCCGCGCCACCCTGATCGGCGACATGGATCCGCGGGACCTGGTCACCGCGGCGGAGCAGATGGACGACGAGGACCTGGCGGAGGTCCTCGATGAGCTGCCGGCGGACGTCACCGAGTCGATCCTGGCCGCCCTGGAGGCGGACCACCGCCAGCGCGTCGAGGCGCTGCTCAGCTTTCCGGAAGCGACGGCGGGACGCTTGATGAGCACCGACGTGCTCAGCGTGCGACGGGATGTGGCCCTGGCCGTGGTCCTGCGCTGGCTGCGGCTCCATCGGGAGCTGCCTCCCCACACCGACGCCCTGATGGTGGTGTCCGATGACGGGCGCTACGAGGGCCGGCTGGACATCGCCGACCTGGTCACCAATGACCCGCGCCTTCGGGTGGGCGACGTGATGAAGTCCGAGGCCGAGACGGTCCAGGCGTCCGCGAGCGAGCGGGAGGTCGCCTCCCTCTTCGAGCGCCGCGACCTGATCTCGGTCGCCGTGCTCGACGCCCAGGATCGGCTGCTGGGGCGCATCACCGTCGACGACGCGGTGGACGTCATCCGCGAGCAGGCCGACCGGGCCTTGCTCGCGAGCGCGGGCCTCGAGGAGGAGGAAGACCTCTTCGCCCCGGTGCTGCCAAGCGCGAAGCGCCGCGCGGTCTGGCTGGGCATCAACCTGATGACCGTGTTCGTCGCCGCCTGGGTGATCGGACACTTCGAGGAGGTACTGGGCAAGATCGTGGCCCTCGCCGTGCTCATGCCCGTGGTGGCCAGCATGGGGGGCATCGCCGGGAGCCAGACCCTGACCCTGATGATCCGCGGCCTCGCCCTCGACCAGATCGCCGCCTCGAACGTCCGCTGGCTGACATTCAAGGAGATCCTGGTCGGGGTCCTCAACGGCGTCGGCTGGGCCCTGGTCGTCGCCCTCGTGTCCTACCTCTGGTTCCACAGCACGGGCATCGCCGTCGTCATCGCCGCCGCCATGGTCCTGAACCTCCTCGCGGCCGCCGCCTCCGGCGTGGTCATCCCCTTGGTACTGAGGCGCATCGGGATCGATCCGGCGCTCTCGGGGGCCGTGATCCTGACCACGGTCACGGACGTGGTCGGCTTCCTGAGCTTCCTGGGGCTCGCGTCCCTGTTCCTGCTCTGACGATCAGGGGGATGTTGTTCCCGGCATAGTCTCGTGGCGAGCTTCCAGGAATCACCCACCTCGCCACCGGTTATCTGTCCTACACCGTAGCACCGCACGAGAGGCGGAGATAAGGGGCCGAAAGCGACCCCAATGCGACGTCAACGGCGCCGATGAAGTCACCAATAGCCCGAGCCAGTCGCTGTCTCGCTGGCTTCGGAGTCTGCCGGCGTGTTGGCCGCTACGCTGCCTTGTGTTTTGCGAGAAGCTCCCTCACGGCCGGAACGAGCTCCGTGGGAACCTCCATCATGGTTTGACCATCCGTTTCAAACGCGGCCTCGTCTTCCGCGACCGCCTCTTCCTCCGTCTGGCTTTCGTAGTGCTTCAGGACCCTCGCGACTCTTTCTTCGTCCCAACCGGCCGGAAATGCATTGTGTTTCATGTGGGCTTTCTCCGGTGTCTACGCCGGAATGCTGTCAAGGGCTTCCCCTTGAGCTCATATGCTGTGAAGGGGGTGGACGGTTAGCTCCTCCTCGGTCTATACGTAGCTCGTACCGCGGCGAGTCCGGATACCCGGTAGTCTCCTAACGGCCTGCGTATCCGAGCATTTTGTCGTGAGACGTCCGCCAACGTCT
>JBAPYD010000560.1:0-3458 GCA_049284555.1 Chromatiaceae bacterium
GCTGGGAGTCGCTCGCGGCCTGGCTCGCCGATTTCCGCGTGGTCCATGGCGACCCCCCGCCCTGGGAAGCCTGCTGCATCGCTCACGATCGGCTCTACCACGCGGGCGGGCCGCGCGATGCGCCAGCCGAGGACAGCTTCGAGGCGCGCCGCGCCGCGGATCTGGCGCTGCGAGACTGCGTGATGGAGACCGGAGCCCGCAGGGCCCCGGCGCTGAGTGCGCAATATCATCTGAGCGAGGATCAGATCGCGGGTATCTATGCCGCGGTGGCGGATCTGATGTACCGCTCGGTCCGGTTGGGCGGCATCCCCTGTAGCGAGCTGCCTTGGCGTTGGGGATACGGCTGGCCGACATGCGACTGACCGAGGGTCACGGGCGCGGCAGGCGTATCCCGGAGGTCGGCCCTAATCACCAGGCTCGCCGGAGGGTGGACAGGGATAGATGCGCGCCAGAATCTCCGGCACCGCACGGTCGACGTCGACCGACCGGTCCGGTAGCGTGCGCAGCTCCGCAACCACCCGCGAGGCGATCCGCTCCACCGGCTCGCCCTCCGGGGGACACGAGCGAGGGCCCTCGGGCGGTCCGGCCTTGCATCCACAGGGGGCCGCGTACCATTCGCACATCGCCGAATCCACGCCTCGGTCGCCGAGTGCGGCACCGCGGTCGCAGGCTGCCAACACTTGCCCAACCGACGGTCCGGCCGTCGCGGTGATACCGTGTCCGGCGCCCAAGAACAACAATGGCCAGACGAGACCCGCGAGGCGAGCACGCGATTCGACGTGCGATGGACGGCGTATTGGGTCGATCATTCGAGAGGGTTTCTCCGATCTGCTGTAGCGTTTGGTTGCACCGACTTGCCCGCCAAGTTGCCGCCCGACGCTCGACCTTGTCGGCTCTCGTTCGGTTCGGCGGGCGCCTGGCCGGGACAGGCCCAGAGCTCCAGCGCGGGCCGGTCCGCGCGCGGCGGACCGATCCAATGACTGACAGGGTAACAGGTCCCTTGCAAGCAGAGATCATAGTCGCCTGCCTCCGGCGTGCGGGCCACGCGCAAAGGGGAGAGCGGCGGCAGATCCACCCGGTAGTGCCAACTGCCGTCGCGCAGCTCGGCGTCCTCCGGTGGCTCCATTCCGGCACCTGATCCTTGGATACGCGCCTCGCCCGGCACCAGGCCATCCGCGGTGACGCGGTAGTCCTCCTCCCAGCGCACATGCTCGATACTGTGCATCCAGGCCAAGGTGAAGTCACGCACGGGCAGCGTGGCCCACACGATCCCGGCCAGTCCGAGGCAGAGGCCCATCATACCTGCACCGCGCCCCGGCGCCGCCCGCGCCAAAGGTGCTGGGCAACCAGCAGGGCTCCGAGTCCGAGACCCAGCTCGTCGGTTGCCGGCAGGGCCAGGATCAGTGTCACCCCCGCGGCCATGGCCAGCAGGCGCTCCCACCAGGCCAGGCGATACATGAACCAGCCGATGGAGGCCGCTCCCCAGAGCCCGATGGCGAAGGCGGCCTTGAAGACGATGTAGAGGACCGCGACCCAACCCCCGCCCTGCAGCATCAGGGCCGGATCGTAGACCGCCATGAAGGGCACCACGAAACCGGCCAGCGCGATGCGCACCGCCCAGAAGCTGATGTTGAGCCCGCGTGCCCCGGCGCTGGGCGCGGCGGCAAAGCAGGCCAGTGCGACCGGTGGGGTCAGATCGGCGAGGATGCCGAAATAGAAGACGAACATGTGGGAGACGATCAAGGGCACCCCTAAGTCCAACAGGGCCGGCGCGGCGATCGAGCTGGTAATGATGTAGTTGGGGATGGTCGGGATGCCCATGCCCAGCACCAGGCAGGTGATCATGGTCAGCACCAGGGACAGGAAGAGGTTGTCCCGCCCGATGGCCAGGATGAAGCCGGCGAAGGTGGATGCCACTCCGGTCAGGGACACCACGCCGATGATGACCCCGACGAGGGCGCAGGCGATGCCCACGGGCAGGGCGTGGCGCGGCCCCTCCGCCAGGGCATGGAGGCAGATGCGCAATGTCTCCCGCCCGCCTTTCACAAACCAACAGGCCGCCACCAGCGCCCCGATGACGCCGAAGATCACCCCGATGCCGAGTTGAAAGAACCCGGCGCAGAGGATCCCCAGGGCGATCCAGAAGGCGATCCGCAGGCCCAGCGAGGACACGCGCAGGATGAGGGCGGAGCCGAGGATGACGATGGCCGTCAGGGCGAGACCGACGGTGCCGGCAAACAGCGGCGTCCGACCGGAGAAGAGGAGCCAGATCAGGATCGCCAAGGGGATGAGCAGGAACCAGCGTGCGCGCACCGCCGCCCAGGGATCGGGGCACTCGTCCTTGGGCAGTCCCGCAAGATCGGCGCGCTTGGCCTCCAGGTGGACCATCCAGAACACCGAGCCGAAATACAGCAAGGCCGGCACCAAGGCGGCCTTGGCGATCTCGTGAAACGGGACATCGATGGTTTCGGCCATGATGAAGGCGACCGCCCCCATCACCGGCGGCATCAGCTGACTGCCCATGCTGGCCGTTGCCTCCACCCCGCCGGCGAAGGCCGGGCGATAGCCGAAGCGCTTCATGAGCGGGATGGTGAATTGACCTGTGGTGACCACATTGGCGACCCCGGAGCCGGTGATGGTTCCCATCAGGGCGGAGGACACCACCGAGACCTTGGCCGGTCCGCCCGTCTTGTGGCCGAAGTAACCCATGGCGAAGTCGGTGAAGAGGCGGATCATCCCCGCCTGCTCCAGGAAGGCCCCGAACAGGATGAACAGAAAGATGTAGGTGGCCGAGACGTAGGTCGGGATCCCGTAGAGGCCCTCGGTGCCGAAGGAGAGCTGGTTGACCACCTGGTCCAGACCGTAGCCGCGGTGCGCCAAATCCCCCGGCAGGTTCTGGCCTAAGAGGGCGTAGGCCAGAAAGAGGCCGCAGATCAGCGGCAAACCGATGCCCATGACCCGTCGCGCCGCCTCGAAGACCAGCACCAGGACCAGCAGACCCATCACCATGTCGGCGTCGGTCAACTCCCCGGAGCGCTGGATCAGGTCCGCCTCGAAGTACCACTGATAGGCCGCGGTGGCCATGCCCGCCAACCCCAGCAGCCAGGCCAGGGGTTGCCACGGCCGCTCGCGCCCGCGGGTCGGGTAGGCCAGGAACACCATGAGCAGCAGGAACCCCACATGCACCGCACGCAGCACTTGGGTCGAGAACGGGTGGAATGCGGCCGTGACGATCTGGAAGGTGGAAAACGCAATAGCGACGTAGAAGATCGCACGGGGCCATTCGGCGGGGTTCACGGCCAGGGCCGGTTGATGTTCGCTCATGGGCGGCCTCCTCGCATCTTGAAATCGGTGCGACCCCGGCGCCCTGCCGGGGTTCGCAAGCTCACCTCAGCCTAAACCGCGTCCAGAGCGAGATGCTCACTTTCGAGTGAGCTCGACGTTTGATGCATCCATGG
>JBAPYD010000561.1:0-2366 GCA_049284555.1 Chromatiaceae bacterium
CCGCACGCTGTTCATCGGGGAGGATACGGGACGGCGCAACAACAACTATCTGTGGGCGTTCAACATCGACACCCGCAAGCTCTCGCGCATCCTCTCGGTCCCCATGGCCGCCGAGGTCACGGGGCTCTCGGTGGTGCCAGACACCAACGGATTCGCCTACATCACCGCCAACTTCCAGCATCCGGGCGACGAGGACGCCATGAAGTCCTACAAGGGGGCCGACAAGGCGCAGATCGCCGCCAGGATCGACGCCCTCTGGGGCAACCGCAAGCAGGCCGCCATCGGCTATATCGGGACCGAGGACGGCGCCCTTCCCGCCATGCGGTGAAGCGGCGCGTCGGGCCCCACGTCGGACCCCGGCCGGAAGCCGGGCCCGAAACCGCCCGATCGGGATCCAAGGAAGGAATCCCCTGGCCGCCTCAGGGCTATACTGAGCCTGGGGCGCACCTGATCGAATGCTTAACCGGCGTTTGACCCACTCGCGTCCCGAGACTCGGGCGGGAAGCGCACCCAAGCAGCGCTTCCCGAGGTGGTCCACAGGGGCGGAGGTACACCGAGGCCATGGCACTGACGTCCACTCAGCTGGCGGGGAGTCCCACACTCCAGCGGGCCGCCAACAACGCGCCGCCCGTTCGCTACGGCGCTTCCAACGAGGGCGTCGCCGCCATCCAGCGCGGCCTGATCGACGCCGGTTATCCGATGCCCCGCTCCACCGGCAACGGCACCAAGCCGCCCGATGGCATCTACGGTCAGGAGACCGGCAGGGTGCTCATACAGTTCCAGCGGGACAACCACCTGACCGCCGACGGCATCGCCGGCCGCATGACCCTGGGCCGACTCGACGAGATCCTGCGCTCCCAGCCGCTCTACAGCGCGGCGGCCGAGAACGCCGCCCTCGCGCGTGAGCTCCTGGGTCCCAGCGGCGCCCGACCCTTTGGCGCCACCACCGCCCGCCGGGGCTGACCCAGAGCTATTGGAGCGCAACCGTGGTCGGAATCGAAGCACAAGACGCGACACTCACCTACGACAAAGTGGGTCTGTCGCCGGGCGTGGCCTTCGAGCCGCTCAGTGACCCCAAGCGGGCCGTTTTCCATCTCACACGCGGCTACACGCTCACACGCGACGCCGAAACGATCAGGCATGCCTGGAAAGCGGAGGGCGAAGGTCCCGGACAGGCCCGGCACGGGACGCCCGGCGACGAGGAGCTCGGCTTCCTGCAGACCCAGGAGGTGGACACCCTGCAGTTCTACTACGCCGGCGAGAAGCGAGGTCACGGAAGCATGTCCTTCGACATCGGACCCCGAATCACGCCCAAGACCTGTCTCGACAGCGACGACTCGGTGGAGCCATGGACCTCCGCCGACCGGTCCCTCGACAACGGCATCTGGAAGGCCAAGACCGGAGACCACCCGGCGTCACGCTGCCCGCTACGGGTGGGCAACATACTGACCAACCAGCCCAATTTCCTCTTCCATGTGATCGATCGCCGCCGCTACGTCACCATCCTCACGTTCCGGCTGGGGACCCAGTTCATCCCGCTTCGCTGGTTCAAGTGGTCCGTGTCCCACAACGTGAAGTTCTCCTGGGTCGGCGGCAAGCCCCGGGTCCGCAGCAATACCTCCAACTACGACATCGGGGAGGTCAAGATGGGCCCTCCCGACACCGAAACCGTCCGCAAGATCGTCAAGAAGCCCGAGAGACCCTTCGGCAACTACCTGACCCGCACGGTCATCCAGGGTGTCGTGCTCGGCGATTTGACGGGCCGAACGGCCAATCCCCAGTGGTTCGCGAACGTCCGCGGCGATTTCTGGACCTGAGCCCGAGGCCGTGCGCCTGAAAAGTGTGTTCTGGGGCCATTGCTGTTGCAGCCAGCTCGGACCTCAGCGGCAGGTCTGGACGATATGCCGTCACTGACCGCCGAAGCAACGATTCGGAAGGGCTTCCAGAAAGCGGACGTTGCGCGGCGATCTCCCGCAGGGGGTTTCGCCCTGTGGCGCTCTAGAAACTCCGGCTGCGGCAACAGGCCGGTCCCGCCCCGCAGCGGACAGCCCCAGGACCCGCCTCGGGGTGTCAGAAATTTTACAGTGGCTCAGGCTGCTGACCCCGAGCAACGTCCGGTCCCGCCCCACAGCGGACATCCGGCGCATCATCGCCTTTATCACCGAGGCCGCGCCCGTGGAGCGGATCCTCACCCACATCGGTGAGCCGTCACGCCCGCCCCAAGTCGCCCCCGCACGCGGACCGCCCACCGGGGACGGTGCCCCCGAGCCGATGCCGGACTGGGACCTCCTCGCCCAGCCCGAGCCCGACATCGAGTTTGATCAGCGCGTCTCCTGGTAACCGCTTCCTCCTGCAAGCGAGGGTGC
>JBAPYD010000562.1:0-1820 GCA_049284555.1 Chromatiaceae bacterium
CAGCCAATCCTCCAGGCCGGTGGCCTGGAGGCGCGCCGTGATGGTGCCCCCGCTCAGGTCCACGTGGAAGCCCGAGGCCGCGACCAGGACCGTGCCCCCCTGCATGAGAAACTGATCGATGGCGAACTGCTGCTTGGCGTCCAGGTCCTCGGGGCCGAGCACCAGCAGCAGGTCCGACTCTTCCGGGACCTGGCCCGAGACGAGGTCGGTGTCCACCAGCTCGAAGCCTTGGCGCAGACTCTCCTGGAGCAGCCGATAGGCCGAGCCGCCGCCCGGCATCCCGAACTGATCTGGCGGGGCCGGCGGGGTGTAGACGGCCAGGGTCCGCAGCACCCCGGGGGCGAAACGTTTGATTCCGGCCTCGATCGCCCGCTCGAGTCCCGCCTTATCCAGGGATTCGGGCAGGGGCACGGTCTCGGCCCGCTCGCCCGACTCCAGGGCCAGGTAGAAATAGAAGGGCGTCGGATCCAGCAGGCCGATGATCAGGGGCTGGAAGCCGAACCGCTCGGCGATCTGCTGGGCCAGGTCCGGGTCCGCCCCGGGGTCCTGCACGCTGAAGCTGAAGCGCCCGTTGGAGCGGGACTCGAGATCCTTGAGGATGGACTCGAGGTCCGCGCTCAGGCCCGGCAGGGGCTCGGGGAGGGTCTCCGGGTTGGACACATAGGCCAGGAGCTTCACCGGCTTCGGCAACCCCGCGAACAGATCCCCCCCGCCTTGATAGCCATAGAGCACCTTCTTGATGGAGCGGGTGATGTCGTACTCGGGATTGCGCAGACGCACGTCGAGGTCCGTCTCCCCGCGCACCTTCACATCGATCAGGTCCTGAAAGCCCAGGTGCTCGAACTCGTCCCCGTACTTCACCACCAGGTCGAAATAGGAGTTGACCACCCCCGCCTGGTACTTGGTCGCGGTCTGGAAGGCCACCGGACGCACACCGTACTGCTCGCCGGCCTCCCGCTCCAGGTCCGGGTGATCCGCCGGGTCCACCAGCTCCACTCGCACCCGTCCCTTGCCCGCCACCTCGTATTCCTTCAACAGATCCCGGATCTGGGGGACCAGGGGGGCCAGCAGGGGATGGGTCTCGGCGCTGAAATAGCCGCGGATCAGGAGTGGCTCCTGAAGCTGGCCCAAATAGGTGCGGGTGGCGTCGGAGATGGTGTAGAGGCGCCCCTCGGTCAGATCCGCCCGGGCCTCGTCCACCTGATTGAGCCAGAGGTTGGCCGCCAGCAAATTGGCGGCCACCAGGGCCGTCGTCAGGCCCAGGCGACGATGGTCCGCGGGCCGATCCGAGTCCTTGGCCCAGCGCAACCGCTCCAGACTGTACACGGCAAGGACGAGGAAGGTGCCGACGATGCTCAGGTAGAAATACAGGTCCCGAAGATCGATCACCCCCCGGGTGATGGAGTCGAAGCGGGAGCCCGAGCCGAGGAGCCGAAGGATCTCCCCGCCCCGGTGACCCACGAGCTGGGTCAGGGCCTCGGAGCCGAGCAGAAAGAAGAAGGCGCCGAGGAGCACGGAGCCGATGAGGGCCACGATGGGGTTGTCGGTCCGGGTGGAGACGAAGGTCCCGATGGCGATGTAGGCGGCCGCCAGCAGTAGCGTGGCAAGGTAGGCGCCCAGCACGGGCCCCCAGTCCAGGGGACCGAGCACCGCGACCGTGACGGGCAGTGGCAGGGTCAGGGCCAACGCGATGGCCACCAGGGCCAGTGCCGCCAGGAACTTGCCCGTCACCAGGCGCCAGGTGGGCACCGGGAGGGTCAGCAGGGTCTCCAGGGTCCCGGCGCGGCGCTCCTCGCTCCACAGGCGCATGGTCAGCGCCG
>JBAPYD010000563.1:0-3752 GCA_049284555.1 Chromatiaceae bacterium
GTGTTGGCTTCTTCCTCAACCCCATCGTCTCCCGGGTCAGCAGCGAGGAGACGGTGCACGGCCTGGGGGTCAAGGCGACCAACGACTCGGCCATCGTCGCTGCCGGGGCCTATTACCGGCTCATCGAGACCCATTGGGATGCCGCCGCCTCCCGGCGTTTCATCCTGGAGCCCTATGTGGGGGCGCGCTGGAACTGGCTGCGGGCCAAGATCGAGGTCAACCGCGTCGGCGAGGCCGAGGACACCGTCGATTGGTTGGACCCCATCGTCGGGGCCAGGGTGCTCTTCGACCTCAGCCCGCGCTGGGACCTGGCCCTAGCGGCCGACTACGGGGGCTTCGGGGTCGGGTCCGATTGGGCCTGGAACGCCCAGGCCTTCCTCGGCTACTACTTCGAGGTCGGCGGTCACGATGCCGTCCTGCGCGTCGGCTATAGGGCGCTGAGTCAGGACTACTCGACGGGCTCCGGAGACAGCCGCTTCGTCTGGGACATCACCCAGCAGGGCCCGGTCCTGGGGCTCGCGGTGCGGTTTTAGGCCCAGGCCCGGTCAGGGCCACCGCAGCCACAGGCAACCCACGCCCCACCTCACCAATCTCGATCCTCGAACCCTTCAAACCGTTCGTGTTCACCGGAGTGCCGCAGTAGCATTCGGTACCGCATGTAGGTTGGGCTTGCGACCAACCTGCGACGCGCCTCAGGCGGCAAGGCCGCCGTCCGACTGAAGCTCGACCGACTAAGACGATCTGAATCCACCGCGGAGACCTATGAGATGACCGACCGAACTGACCGCCGCGCATTCATCAAGACCGCCATCGGCGCCGCCGCCGGGGCCTTGGTCGCCGCCCACCTGCCCGCACGAGCCGCCGAAGACGCGACCCAGGCCCCCCAGGAGGCCGAGGTCATATTCCACGGCGGTACCATCGTCACGATGGACGACGCACGCCGGGAGGTGCAGGCGGTGGCCGTCGCCGGGGGCAAGATCCTCGCCGCCGGGGACGAGGCCGAGGTCATGAAGACCAGGACCGATGCGACCCAGGTCGTGGACCTAGGCGGCAAGACCGTGATGCCGTCCTTCATCGATGCCCACGGGCACTTCATGAATGCCCCCCAGATCGTCAAGTGGGCCAACGTCTCGGGTCCGCCCGTCGGCCCGGCGACCAAGATCGCCGACATCATCACGGTGTTGCAGGACCACGTGAAGACGCAGGGGATCGAGAGGGGCGAATGGATCATCGGCTACGGGTACGACCGCTCGAATCTGGCCGAGGGCCGCGAGCTCCTGGCCTCCGAGCTCGACCCCGCCTTCCCCGACAACCCGGTGATGCTGATCCACAGCTCCAACCACGGGGCCGTTCTCAATTCCGCCGCCTTCAAGGCGGTCGGCTACGACGAGAGCACACCCACACCGCCGGGCGGCATCATCAACCGTATCGAGGGCACAAACAAACCGGCCGGCTTCCTAATGGAGACGGCCTTCCTGCCCATCTTCGGCAGCATGCCCCAGCCCCCGGAGCGCGAGATGCTGGATACCCTCGACGCGGCCCAGCAACTCTATGCAAGTGTCGGTGTCACCACCTGCCAGGAGGGCGCGACCCACGCGAAGGACCTGGCCTTCCTGCGGAAGGCTGCCGCCGAAGGCCTGCTCTATCTGGACATCGTGTCCCTGCCACTGATCCTCGAGGTGCCGGCCCTGCTCAAGGAGTATGCGCCGGGTTTTCAGGCCGGTCCCATGGAACTGCCCAAGGAGACGGCACAGGCATTCGGTCACTACAAGGACCGCCTGAAGCTGCAAGGCTTCAAGTTCGTGATGGACGGTTCGCCCCAGGGCAAGACCGCCTTTTGGTCCGAGCCGCTGCTGACGCCGGGACCTGGGGGCGAGGAGAACTGGCGGGGCCAGCCGCTGTTCCCACCGGAGGTGGTGAACAAGGCGATGAAGGAGACCTACGACAAGGGCATCCAGATCTTCAGCCACTGCAACGGCGACGCGGCCATCGACATGATGATCGACGGCGCACGGGCCGCTGGCGTCAAGGCCGACGAGGACCGCCGCACCGTCATCGTCCACTCCCAGTTCCAGCGCCCAGATCAGCTGGAGGCCTACGCGGAGCTGGGCTTCGCACCCAGCTACTTCACCGTGCACGCCTTCTACTGGGGCGAGGAGCACGTGGCCAACACGGGGATCGAGCGCGCCTCCTTCATCAGCCCCATGAAGTCGGCCGCGGCGAAGGGACTAGTGTGCTCCAACCACTCGGACTTTTCGGTCACACCCATGGACCCCATGCGCATGATGTGGTCCGCCGTGGTGCGGACCACCCGCACCGGGCGGGTGTTGGGGCCAGATGAGCGCATCGACCGCTGGGAGTCCCTCAAGGCGCTGACCACCAACGCCGCTTGGCAGATTCGGGAGGAGGATCAGAAGGGCAAGATCGCCCCTGGGATGCTCGCCGACCTAGTGATCCTCGACGCCAACCCCCTCACCGTCGAGACCGACCAGATCCTGGAGATCACGGCGGTCGAGACCTTCAAGGAAGGTAAGTCAGTCTACAAGCGTCAGCCCGCATGACCGACGTTGCGCTCATGGGGCAGGCGGGCCGCCTGCCCTTCACCGTCATCGGGGGCTATCTCGGTGCCGGCAAGACGACGCTGCTGAACCACCTGCTGACCAACACCGCGGGGATGAGGCTCGCGGTGCTGGTCAACGACTTCGGCAGCGTCAACATCGACATCGACCTGATCCAAAGCCACGACGGCGAGACCATGAGCCTGGCCAACGGCTGCATCTGCTGCAGCCTGGTCAACGGCTTCGCCCTGGCCATCGGCGAGATCGAGAAGCGGGCCGGGGCTTTCGATCATCTGGTGATCGAGGCGAGCGGCGTGGCCCTGCCGGCGAAGATCGCCCAGTACGGCCAGATGTACCAGCTGCCCCTCGACGGCATCCTGGTGGTGGTGGACGCAGAGCAGGTGCGCACCCAGGCGGAGAACAAGTATGTGGGCGACACGGTGCTGCGCCAGCTCGCCCAGGCGGATCTCCTGGTCCTCAACAAGACCGACCTGGTCCCGCCCGAGACCCTGGCGGAGCTTCGCGCCTGGCTCGCCGAGCGGTCACCGGGGACGCCGCTGTTGGAGACCGTCCGGTCCGAGGTCCCGCTGGATGTGCTGCTCGGTGCGGGTACCGATCGCGCCAAGATCGGGGGCCGCGCCGAGCACGCGCATCAGGATCGCGGCCATGACCACCACGACCACGCCAGCGACTACCAGACCCGGACCCTGGAGTGGGCCGAACCCCTGACCCGCCCGGATCTGGAGCGCTTTGCCTCCGAGTTGGGCGGCGACATCTACCGCGCCAAGGGTTTCGTCCACCTGCACGATGATCCCGACCGGCGCTATGTCTACCAGCAGGTCGGCGCCCGTTGGAGCCTGGAGCCCAGCGAGCCCTGGGGCGAGGACCAGCGCCGTACCCGTTTGGTGGTCATCGGACGGGCCGGGGGCCGTTACCGCTGACGGCCTCGCCACGCTCATCGGCACCGCGGAGACGAGGGGCAGGCCTCAACTGATGCCTCGGGGCTAAGGCGAAGGGTTAACCCCGTGGGATTCCGGGGACAGTACACGTATTGCGCCAGGCAAAGTCTGGGGGAGGGGGATGATGTGACCTAGCAGGACGCGAGTCCATCGGAAACTCCCTGAGCGACCCGGCAGGTGAAAGTCCTGACCCGGAAAGGATTGGCCATCCACCGGAACCGAGTGTTGCGTGGTG
>JBAPYD010000564.1:0-4761 GCA_049284555.1 Chromatiaceae bacterium
GGGTCTACCTGGGCACCCGCCAGGGCGAGCGGGCGGGGGAGCCCCAGGGGGTTCTGCGCATCGAGGCGACACCCAGCATCCGGCTGGAAGCGGACGTGGGGCCCGTCGGGGGCACCCGCGCCGGCGCCGCCTTCGAGATCGAATATTGACGCGCGCCAGACCGGCAACCAAAATGGTTGCAGTGCGCAACGAGTCGCGGCGAGACCATGCCATCCCTGACGATCAAAGACATTCCACCGCGGATCATGGAACGCCTGCGAGTCAGCGCCGCGCGTGATCGGCGCAGCCTGAATCGCGAGGCCATTTTTCTGCTGGAGCAGGCGCTGGATGCAGGCCTTGGGCCGGCCACGCAGCTCCAGCAGGAACGCGATGCGGAGCTGGCCGTTTGGCACAGCCTGGCCGGCCGTTGGTCCGGCAGCGACCAGGAGATCGATGCGATGATCGAGGACATCTACCAGGCGCGCTCGGAGGGACGCGAGGTATCCCTTTGAAGGTGCTGGATACGGACGTCTGCATCGAAATCCTGCGGGGAAACCAGCGGGTGCTGGAGGCGCGCCGACGAGCCCAGGTCCGGGTGGCAACCACCTGGATAACGGCCTGTGAGCTGAGCTACGGGGCCGCCAATTCGCGCGAGCCCGACCGAAACCAGAGCCTGGTAACCGAGCTCCTCGCATCCCTGCCGATTCTTGGCCTCGATCTCGCCGCGAGCCAGCTCTACGGCACCCACAAGGCTCGGCTGCGTCGGTCAGGCTCGGCGCGCGCGGATGCGGACCTGATGATCGCGGCGATTGCGCTTGCCCAAGGCGCGGAGCTCGTGACCGGCAACCGCCGCCACTTCGAGCGCATCGAGGGATTGCGAATCGAGGATTGGATTCACTGACGACGGGCCCGTGGTTCCGCATGGCGTGGCGCCCATCGCTCATCGGTTCCCCCCTTCCCCTTTCGGAAAAGCTGATCAAATGCCATCCTGGCATTCGGTCAGCCCCCCTTGGTCCGCGAGGAAATCGCAACAAATCAGCGCTCCCATATGTTGGACCCACCTCGGGCAGTCACCCTATGGATACCGATCAAATCCTTCTATCCGCCGCGCTGGTGATCATGGCGGCGGTGATCGCCCGCGGCGTCGCCCAGCGGCTCTCCCTCGGACCCATCGTGGCCCTGCTGGTGGTGGGCGCGGCACTCGGGCCCCATTCGCCTTATCCGCTGCTGGCGGACTACGCGGAGGAGATGCGTGCCGTCGGCGAGATCGGCGTCGTGCTCCTGCTATTCCTGGTCGGACTCGATACCCAGCCGCAGCGGCTGCGCTCCATGCGCGAGTTGGTCTTCGGCTCCGCCGTCGTGCTCTACCTGCTCACCGTGGCTGCCATCGCCGCGGTGTTCGTCCTGCTCGGATTCGAGCCGTGGCAGGCGGCGCTGATCGTGGCCCTGGGACTCGCGATGAGCTCGGACGCCGTCGCCGTCGGCACCCTGGAGGAGCGCGGCGAGGCGGGGACCCCCCACGGACGCGCGGCCATGGCGGTGGTGATCTCCCAGGGCTTCGTCGCCATCCCGGTCCTGGCGGCCATCCCCCTGCTCGAGGCGGGTACGGGCGGCACGCCGGGCCTTCCCTCCCCCGAGAAGGTCGCGACGGTGCTCGCCATCATCGGCGTGGTCTATCTGGTGGCCCGCTACGCCCTGCCCATTGCCCTGACCTGGAGCGCCCGCCGATTGGGCGCCCACGGATTCGGCATGGTGATCCTGGCCGCCGTGTTCGCCTCGGCCTGGATCATGGACCGGATCGGTGCCTCGATGGCCCTCGGGTCCTTCATGGTCGGCATGATCCTCTCCACGTCCCGGTTCGCCGAGCAGATCCGCACCGCCGTGGCGCCCCGCAAGGGGATGCTGCTCGGCGTGCTCTTCATGGCCATCGGCATGTCCATCGATCCGCGCCAGGTCGCCGGCGTCGGCTGGGAGCTGGTCGCCGTGCTTCCCCTGCTGCTGCTGATCAAGGTGGCCCTGGTCGCGGCCGTGGCGGGACTGTTCGGGCTGCGCCTGGCAGACGCCCTGCTGGCTGGACTGCTCCTGGCACCCTTCGACGAGATCGGCTACGTGATCTTCGCCAGTGCCCACGCCAGCGGGCTGTTGAAGCCGGAGGCCTACGCCCTGGGACTCACCCTGATCTCCTTCTCGTTCGTCCTCTCGCCGCTGCTCATCAACCTGGGGTACCGCTTGGTCCGCCGGATCCCGGGCGAGGCGGCGCAGCCGGCGCCTGCCCACGATCCGCTCCAGGACCATGTCGTCGTGGTGGGTTACAGCCATACGGGGCGGGTGATCTGCTCCCTGCTGGAGCTGGCCCACGTCCCCTACATCGCCTTCGATCTGGACCTGGAGCGGGTCGCCGAGGGAGATCGATGGGGACATCGCGTCCATTACGGCGACGTCAACGACCCCAACATGCTGATCGCCGGGGCGGTGGCCAGGGCCCGCACCGTGGTGATCACCACGCGCGACTACGACCAGACCAAGCGCGTGACGGGCAACCTCCGCCACTTCCACCCCGAGGTGCCGGTCCTGGCGGCCGTGCCCTATCTCTTCCAGCGTGATGAGCTGCGCCTCATGGGTGCGGACCAGAGCGTGGCCCTGATGCCGGAGGGGACACTCGACTTTGGGGCACTGCTCCTTCAGCGCATCGACGTCGCCCCCGACGAGGTCGAGCGCCTGACCGCGCGGCTGCGCGCTGACGACTATGCCCTGCTGCGCGGCATCGGCGGCGCCGTCTCGACGGTCGAGGCAGGTTGATCCGCTCGGGGCCGCGGAGCGGGCGCGTATTTCCCGATGGGGCCGGTCGGTCACCGGGCGTCCTTGCATTCCCATCCCCCGACTCCCGAAAATCCCGCCCTTCCACTCCAATCCTACTGCGAGACCCCCGTGAGGCTGACGCACCGCACCCTGAGTCACACCACCAGCGACGCCGTCGACCTGATCGACCTCACCCCCGAGCTCCGGAGACTCGTGCAGGAGCTGGGGATCAGGGCCGGGTTGCTCACGGTGACGTCGCGCCACACGACGACCGCCATCACCATCAACGAGCACGAGCGCCGCCTGCTCGACGACCTCAGGGACTTCTTCCGGCGCTTGGCCCCGCCGGAGGCGGCCTACCGGCACAACGACATCCATCTCCGGGACTGTCCTCCGGACGAGCCGGAGAACGCCCACGCCCACCTTCTGGCCATGGTCACCGGCAGCTCCGAGGTCATCCCCATCGTCGACGGCGACCTGGATCTCGGCCGCTGGCAATCGGTCTTCCTGGTGGAACTCGATGGCCCCCGGAAGCGAACGGTCTCCGTCCAGGTCATCGGGGAATAGACGGCGCCGGGCCCTCTTGTCCCCAACTTCGTGGCGCTTCCCCGATCGTCCTCAGTACGCGAGCTGCTCCGCGACGTCCGCCGGGAAGCCGTAGCCCACCAGGTCTTCCGCGGTCAGCCCGCTGCCGTAATCCACCAGGGTCCATTGGCCCTTCGACCGCTTCAGGAAGGCCAGGATACTGTCGCAATTCGGCTTCTTGCAGTGCAGCAGGACCGACGCATAGCCACCGATGACCTTCTCCACCGACGCCTCGCACCAATCCGCCGGACAAGCGCCGGCAACCGCACGCAGGATCTCGCCCTCGCTACCAGCCACTTCCCTCGACAGATACCGATCGGCGACCCATCCCATCTGCCCTTCGAACGTCGTCCTGCACCAGTGGTAGCCATCGGCCCCGACATCGCAGCGCTGAAGCGTCAGCCTGGTGCCATGGGGGATCTTCGCCAGCCGACGTCCGCGTTTGGTGCTCGGCTCGCTGCGCAATGCCAGGAAGCCGTCCCCTGGCGCGTTGACTGTCGCCTCGGACGCGCTGCCCGACGGCCGCGAGGCGTCAGAGCCACGCAACCGATTGACCACCGTCGTATCCGCAACCCCGCGCACTATCTCCAGTATCTGCTCGTCACGGCTGTAGGTGCAGATCGCGTTGCCCGAGACGATGATGCAACGACCTTCTGATTCCTGGAACTGCCGGGGATTGAAGCGGATCCAGTTGTCGGAATCGTCGTGCGCCCCTCTCCTGTACAGCGTCAAGGACCACAGGTCGGCCCTTTCGCCGCCGGCCGTCTCATAGAGTCCCTCGACCTCGACCAACCAGTCCCTCGGGTACTTGAAGGATAATCCGGCCTCTTCGTTGGAATAGGTGTTCCAACCGGAAGTGCCTCCGACCTCACCGGCCTCCAGGCCATCATTCAAGCCGAATAGGGTGAGAAGAAATAGCCCGATCGCCACCCCGCCACGCAGAGCGGGTCGCATCTTCTCATTCATGAGTCGTTATCTTCATCTGTCGAGTAAGGGAAGTGCTGATTCATTGCCCCTCCCTATGGAGATACTGATCAAATGCCATCCTGGCATTCGATCAGCTCGCGCTTCGAGAGGCGCGACTCTCGAAGCGCTCCATTTTCAGTGGCTTATCGCCACCGAAACTGCCGGGCGATCCCTCGCCCGGACGGGAAACGCAATAAAATCGGCGTTTCCCTATAGGTTGATCATCGACGAGTACTCGATGAGGGCAAGGCCCGAGACGCTGCTCAAGAGGGTCAGCAGGGCCTGCACCACCGGCTGCTGGCTGAAGGGCCGGAAGGCCCCGTCGCGCTCGTCGGCCACCCACTTGAGAAGGGTGTCCAGCTGTGCGATGCACGCCTGTCCCCCGGTCTGCGCCTGGGCCCGCAGGCGTGCCTGCCCGAGATTGCGCAGGGC
>JBAPYD010000565.1:0-13453 GCA_049284555.1 Chromatiaceae bacterium
GATCACCTGATCCCAGTGGTGCGGGTCCCCCACCTCAACCGGATGGGCCCGAACAGGCAGCTCCTCGATCTCGGGTGATCCCGGGACCTGGTAGGCCCGGACGACACGGGGCTGTATGAAATGGCCCCGGTTGGCGACGGCGGCCGTGGCCGCCGCGAGCTGAAGGGGCGTCGCAAGAAACGCACCTTGTCCGATGCCGACGATCAGGGTCTCCCCCGGGTACCAGGGTTGCTTGCGGGTCCGCTCCTTCCACTCGCGCGAAGGCACCAGGCCCCCCAGCTCCCCGGCCACGTCGATCCCGGTGCGGGCGCCGAATCCGAACTCGCCGAGGAAGCCCTGTAGGCGCTCGATCCCCATGCGGTAGGCCAGGTCGTAGAAGTAGACGTCACAGGACTGGACCACCGCCTGCTCCAAGGCGACAGACCCATGCCCACCGCGGCGCCAACACCGGTACCGATGGGACTGGCCGGGGAGTTGGAAGAAGCCGGGGCAGTACTTCGTCTTGCGCGCATCGACCACCCCGGAGGCAAGGCCGGCCAGCCCGACGAAGGGCTTGACGGTGGAGCCCGGTGGATACTGGCCCCGCACCGCCCGATCGAACAATGGCTTATCCGGCGAGTACAGCAGGGCGTGGTAGTCCGCCTGGGTGATCCCTTCGACGAACGGATTCGGATCGAAGCCGGGTTTGCTGACCATCGCCAGAACACCGCCGGTGCGAGGGTCGATCGCCACCACGGCCCCCCGGTTGTCCCCGAGCGCATCGTTCGCCGCCTGCTGCAGCTCCGCGTCGAGGAACAGGTGCAGGTCGCGGCCGGGAACCGGCGCCTTGCTCTCCAGGGTGCGCAGCACGCGGCCACGGGCGTTGACCTCGACCTGCTGGTAACCCACGTGTCCGTGCAGCGCGTCCTCATGGGCCTTCTCAACACCGCCCTTGCCGATGAAGTGGGTGCCGGCGTAATCACTGACATCGATGCGCGTCATCTCCTCGGCGTTGATGCGACCGACATAGCCCAGCACATGGGCTGTCAACGCCCCCTTCGGATAGGTACGGATCAGCTCTGCGCGCACGCCAACCCCGGGAAAGCGGTAGCTGTCGACGGAGAAGCGCGCCACCTCCTCCGGGGTCAGGTTGGATCGCAACGGGACCCCCTCGAAGCGCACCCGCTGGCGCTTGAGTCGCTCGAAGCGCGCAAGATCCTTGCCGTCCACCGGTATCATGGTCGAGAGGGCCTCGATGGTGGTCGGCAGGTCCTCCACCTTCTCCACCGTGATCTCCAGGGAGAAGGACGGGTGGTTGTCGGCGAGCAGGATTCCCTGTGCGTCATAGATCAGTCCGCGGGTGGGGGGGACCGGCTGGACCTTGACGCGGTTGTCCCGGGACAACACCGAGTAGTGCTCATGCTGGTACACCTGGAGGCGCACCAGCCTCACCACCAGGACCGACATGGCCAACAGCACCACCGCCGCGGCCAGGGAGGCACGGACGGCCACCAGGTGGCGCTCCCGTCGACGATCCTCCAGGCTGGAGTCGAGTAGCATCCGTCAGACCGTGCCGGCACGCCGGGCCAGGTCCCGCAGCACCACCGTGAGCCAGGGCCACAGGAGAAGCCCAACGAAGGGGGACCACCAATACGTGAGGCTCGGCATCGGCTGACCGGTAGCGCCCAAGACCCACAGGGCCAGCAGCCGTTCCAGGACCAGCAGCAGCCACACCAGCAGGGCCTGCTGCCAGAGGGGAAAGATGCGGACTCTGGCATGCAGCTCCACCGCCACGTAGACGACCACGGAGAGACCGAGGGCGTGGTGCCCGAGCAGGGTCCCGGTGGCGACGTCCAACACCAATCCAGTGCCGAAGGCCCAAAACACCCCCACCCGATCCGGCAGGGCAAGCGCCCAGAAGATCAGGGTCAAGGCCACCCATTGGGGTCGAAGGTCCTCAGCCGCGGCCGGCAGGGGCAGAATGGTCAGAAAGAGCGCCGCCACCAACGTCAGCAAGACCATCCAGGTCCCGCGGCTCGGTGCCTCGCTCACGGCGCCACTCCGACGCGGGCGGCGGGGCCGGACGATTCGCTCGCGGCCGCTCGATCGCTCAAGGTCTCGCCCCGGGGCTCCGGACTCAGCGTCCAGACCAGGAGGACCTCACGGCTGCGGTCGAGACGTGCCGTCGGCTGCGCGGTCACCACGGTAAAGGGGTCGTCCGGGACATGCCGGACCCGGATCACCCGAGCCACCGGGTACCCGCGCGGAAAGCGCCCCCCCATCCCGGAGGTCACGAGGAGATCACCGACGCGGATGTCGGCGTTCTTCGGTATGTGCAGGAGCTCCAGGTCCTGCCCGACCCCCGTCCCGCGGGCAATGGTACGAAGGCCGTTGCGGTTCACCTCGACGGGCAGGGCATGCTCCGAATCGGTGATCAGGAGCACCGTCGACGAGAGCGGATTGGTCCGCACGACCTGACCCATCACGGCGTTGGCATCGAGCACGGGCTGACCCACGAAGACGCCGGAGCTGCTCCCCTTGTTCACGATCACCTGCTGGCGTCCCGGGTCCAGGTCCACCGAGAGGATCTCGGCGATCAAGACCCGCTCCCCGATACGGAAGGACGAGCCCAGCAGGTCCCGCAGCCGCATGTTCTCAGACTCGAGGGCGAGGAGCTGTTGGAGCCGGGCATTCAGCACCAGATTCTCGCGTCGCAGGGCCTCGTTTTGATCACGCAGCATACGCTCGTCCGCCAACCGATCCTGGGCATTGCGCGCGAGTCGCACCGGCAGGTCCGCGAGCACCTGAAGGGGATATACCATCACCGCAAGTGAGGCCCTCAGGGCGTCGAGGTGGTGATACCGGTGATCGGCGACGATAAGCCCCAAGGCGGCGAGCGACGCCAGGATCACCCGGAAGGTGAGAGAGGGGCCGTGGAGGAACAGGGGCTTGATGGCGTCTACCCTCGCGGAGAGCTCCGCAGACCTGATGCCGGCGACCCCTATTACGATACCCCGGCACAGCACCCGGGATCAGGACACGGTCACTCCGTGGTGAACAGGTCGAGGCCGCGGCTGTCGAGCATATCGAGCGCCTTGCCCCCACCGCGGGCCACGCAGGTCAGGGGATCCTCCGCCAGGACCACCGGCAGGCCCGTCTCCTCCTCCACCAGGCGGTCGAAGTCCCGAAGCAGGGCCCCTCCCCCCGTCAAGACAATCCCACGGTCGGCCACATCGGAGCCCAGCTCGGGCGGCGTAAGCTCCAGGGCCGCCTTCACCGCCCCGACGATCCCCATGAGCGGCTCCTGCAACGACTCCAGGATCTCGTTACTGTTCAGGGTGAAGCTGCGGGGAATGCCCTCCGCCAGATTGCGTCCTTTGACCTCGATCTCCAGGACTTCGTTTCCGGGAAAGGCCGAGCCGATCGCGTGCTTGATCCGCTCAGCCGTCGCCTCTCCGATCAGCGTGCCGTAGTTGCGCCGCACGTAGTTGATGATGGAATCATCGAAGGTGTCGCCACCGATCCGCACCGAGTTGGAGTAGACGATGCCGTTGAGGGAGATCACGGCCACCTCGGAGGTGCCCCCGCCCACGTCGATGACCATGGAGCCCCGGGGCTCGTCCACCGGGAGCCCGGCCCCGATGGCCGCCGCCATGGGCTCCTCGATCAGGTAGACCTCCCGTGCCCCCGCCCCCGCCGCCGATTCCTTGATGGCACGCCGCTCCACCTGGGTCGAGCCGCAGGGTACGCAGATCAGGACCCGCGGACTGGGACGGACCAGGCGGCTCTCGTGGACCTTGTGGATGAAGAACTGGAGCATCTTTTCCGTGACCGTGAAATCGGCGATGACGCCGTCCTTCAGCGGCCGGATCGCGGTGATGTTCTGGGGGGTGCGCCCGAGCATCAGCTTGGCCTCCTCGCCCACGGCCACCACGGATTTCGGCCCGCCCGCCCGTTCCTGGCGGATCGCCACCACCGATGGCTCGTTGAGCACGATCCCCTGGCCACGCACATAGATCAGGGTGTTGGCAGTACCCAGATCGATCGACAGATCGGTGGAGAAGAGCCCGCGAAAACGTCTGAAGAACATCAGGTACTTACCTTACGAGGGAGGTCCAACGCCAAGCTTCCGTGGCAGCCGGGGGGGACGATTCGGGGAAATCCCACGGAATCCAAGGAGGAAAGCGGCCGGTAATCTAGCAACCCGTCCGTAACTCGGCAAGGCACGAAGTTCCAAGCAGCGAACGCGCGCTCGTGACGGGTGCGCGGCAGTGCCGCGTTCCGCGCGATCGGCCCCCTATGCTATTTTGCTTCTTTGGGCTCGAGGCCCGAGTGGAGGAAAACCCCCAGTGGCGTTGCTGCGCTCAGACGTTGAAAAGATCGCCCACCTGGCAAGACTCGCCATCCCGCCGGAGGAGACGGCGCGCTATGCGCAGGAGCTGTCCCGGATCCTCGATCTGGTCGCCCAGATGGACGCGGTGGACACCCAGGGTGTCGAGCCCATGGCCCACCCCCTGCACATGGCCCAGAGACTCCGGCCGGACCTCCCCAGCGAGCCGGACCAACGGGACCGATTCCAGGCCATCGCGCCCCTAACCGAGGGGGGCCTCTATCTTGTCCCCAAGGTCATCGAATGATGCACACATCCAGTACCGAGCACCGAGGGCCTCGGGCCGGGACGCCTGGAATCCAGCGCGAGGAGGCTTGATGCACGACAAGACGATCGCCGAGCTGCGTCGCGAGCTCGACACGGGCCGGTGCTCCAGCGTCGAGCTCGCGCGGCACTTCCTGGATCGGATCGCGCGCCTGGACCCGCGGCTCAACAGCTTCATCACCGTTGCCGAGGAGCAGGCCCTGGCGAAGGCCGCGCAGGCCGATCGGACCATCGCCGCCGCCGAGGCGGGCCCCCTCACCGGCATCCCGATCGCCCACAAGGACATCTTCTGCACCCAGGGGCTGCGCACCAGCTGCGGCTCCCGGATGCTGGACAGCTTCATCGCCCCCTACGACGCGACGGTGGTGGAGCGCCTGGACGCCGCCGGCGCCGTGCTGCTCGGCAAGACCAACATGGACGAGTTCGCCATGGGCTCGTCCAACGAGACCAGCCACTACGGACCCGTTCGAAACCCGTGGGACACGGACAAGGTGCCCGGCGGATCCTCCGGTGGCTCCGCGGCCGCGGTCGCCGCTCGGCTCTGTGTCGCCGCCACCGGCACGGATACGGGTGGGTCCATCCGCCAGCCGGCGGCACTCTGCGGCATCACCGGGATCAAGCCCACCTACGGACGCTGCTCGCGCTGGGGCATGATCGCCTTCGCCTCCAGCCTGGACCAGGCAGGGTCCATGGCCCGTTCGGCCGCGGATGCGGCCGTGATGCTCCAGGCGATGGCGGGCTTCGATCCCCGGGACTCCACCAGCGTCGACACCCCTGTGCCGGATTACGTGTCCCGCCTCGGGGCGGACCTGGACGGACTGCGGATCGGTCTGCCCAAGGAATTTTTCGGCGAGGGACTGGACGCTGCGGTGGCCGCCTCCATCCAGGAGGCGATCCGGGCCTATGAGCGCCTTGGCGCCAAGGTGAGCGAGATCAGCCTGCCCAACAGCCCGCTCTCGGTCCCCGTCTACTACGTGGTTGCCCCTGCCGAGTGCTCATCGAACCTGGCCCGTTTCGATGGGGTCCGTTACGGTCATCGCTGCGAGAGCCCCAGGGACCTGGAAGACCTGTACAAGCGCAGCCGCTCGGAGGGATTCGGGGCAGAGGTCCAGCGCCGCATCATGATCGGTACCTATGTCCTGTCGGCCGGCTACTACGACGCCTATTACCTGAAGGCCCAGAAGATCCGCCATCTGATCGCGGACGATTTCAGGTCCGCCTTCGAGCAGGTGGACGTCATCCTGGGCCCCACCAGCCCGACCACCGCATTCCCGATCGGGTCCAAGATGGACGATCCGGTGGCCATGTACCTGAACGACATCTACACCATCGCCACCAATCTCGCCGGGCTTCCCGGCCTGTCGATCCCTGTCGCCCCCGCGGCAGAGATGCCGGTGGGCCTGCAGCTCATCGGCAACTATTTCGACGAGGGTCGTCTGCTCAACGTCGCGCACCGGCTGCAGCAGGAGACCGATTGGCATCGCGCAACACCGCCCGGGTTCGAATAATGCAATGGGAAACCGTCATCGGGCTGGAGATCCACACCCAGCTCGCGACCCAGTCCAAGATCTTCTCGGGCGCCCCGACCCGTTTCGGGGCCGAGCCGAACACCCAAGCCTGCGCCATCGACCTCGGTCTCCCGGGCGTCCTGCCGGTGCTCAACGCCGAGGCGGTGCGGCTCGCGGTACGCTTCGGCAAGGCCATCGATGCAGAGATCGCGGAGCGCTCGGTCTTCGCCCGGAAGAACTACTTCTACCCCGACCTGCCGAAGGGCTATCAGATCAGCCAGTACGAACACCCCATCGTCGGTGAAGGACGGGTCGAGATCCTGCTGGAAGACGGCACGGTCAAGGGGATCGGGGTCACCCGTGCCCACCTGGAGGAGGACGCGGGGAAGTCGCTTCACGAGGACTTCCACGGGCTGACGGGGATCGACCTGAACCGGGCCGGCACCCCGCTGCTCGAGATCGTCTCCGAGCCCGACCTGCGTTCCCCCCAGGAGGCGGTGGCCTATGCCCGCAAGGTCCACCAGCTGGTACGCTGGATCGGGATCAGCGACGGCAACATGCAGGAAGGCTCCTTCCGCATGGACGCCAACGTCTCGGTGCGCCCCCGGGGCCAGGCCCATTTCGGCACACGCACCGAGATCAAGAACATCAACTCGTTCCGTTTCCTGGATCGGGCCATCCAGTTCGAGGTGGAGCGGCAGATCGGGGTTCTGGAGGGGGGCGGGCAAGTGGTCCAGGAGACCCGCCTCTACGACCCCGGCCGGGACGAGACCCGACCCATGCGCACCAAGGAGGAGGCCAACGACTACCGCTACTTCCCGGACCCCGACCTGCTGCCCCTCGAGATCGACGCCGCGTTCATCGCCGACGCCACCGCGGACCTTCCGGAGCTGCCGGACGCCAAGCGCGACCGCTTCCATACCCGGTTCGATCTCTCGGAGTACGACGCCAGCCTGCTCACCGGCAGCCGGGAGCAGGCCGAGTACTTCGAGGCGGTGGCGCAGGAGAGCGACGCGCCCAAGCTCGCCGCCAACTGGATCCTGGGAGAGCTGGCGGCGGCCCTCAATCGGGCCGGCTCCGAGATCAACACGAGTCCCGTGGCCGCACACCAGCTCGCCGCTCTGATCCGGCGCATCCAGGACGGAACGATTTCCGGCAAGATCGCCAAACAGGTGTTCGAGTCACTGTGGGCGGGCGAGGGGGAGGTGGATGCCATCATCGCGTCCAAGGGCCTTCGCCAGATCACCGACAGCGGCGCACTCGACCCCCTCATCGATGCCATCATCGCCGCAAATCCCGAGCAGGTGGCCCAGTATCGTGCCGGCAAAGACAAGGTACTCGGCTTTTTCGTCGGCCAGGTCATGAAGCAGAGCCAGGGCAAGGCCAATCCCCAGCAGGTCAACGCGCTCTTGAAAGAGAAGCTCAAGGCCTGAACCGCCCGGGCGCGGGCCACGGCCATCGACCGATGATGACGGCGTGAGGCCCCCATCGAGTCCCGCCCTGGCCTAAGGCGATTTCTGTCAAATCTCATACCAGCTGACTTGTCTTGACGCCCGCCTTCTGTGTCGCACCGGCAGTCACACAGCCCGGCTATGTTCCTGCCGGTGCTCCTTGAAGGCGAACGTCAATCCGGCGTCATCTGGTACGAGATTCTCCGGCAATCGCCTAAGCTTGGGTACGTGGACCTCGGCACCCCCTCCCACCACTCCCGGGTCGACTGCTCGCCCGTCGACGCGCTGAGCTGTGAGACCATCCGCGCACGCCTGCGGCTAAGGGACTGCCGAGCGCCACCGTACGTCGAGCTCGACAGAGCGGCTCACCAAGGGTCCTTGCGGCGTGCGGCCGTGCTCCTGACGCTCTACCGGCACGCCGAAACCTGGCACCTGATCTTCATCCGGAGGGCCGAGCACGAGGGCGACAGACACAGCGGCGAGGTCGGGTTCCCGGGCGGGCGCTGGCAACGGGGGGACCCGAGCTGCGTGGACACGGCGCTACGGGAGGCGGAGGAGGAGATCGCGCTGCCCAGGTCTCAGGTGGACGTGCTCGGGGAGCTACGCCCCCTGCGGACCGTCAGCGAATTTCTGGTCACCCCGGTGGTCGGCTGCATTTCCTGGCCCCAGACCTTCAGGCCGGAGCCGAGAGAGGTGGCTCGCATCTTCAGCATCCCACTGGCCTGGCTGGGAGGCCCACAGCACCGTCAGACCCTCTGCTACCCGGCCCCGGGACACCCCCAGGCACGCGATCTGATCTTCTTCGATGAGTTCGAGGGGGAACGACTCTGGGGGGTCTCCGCCCGCATCACCCTCGACCTGATCACCTGCCTGAAATCCTCCTGACTCCGACCGGTTCCCGCGACACCCGTCCGGGTCGATCGCAGCGGACCCAGCGGCGGCCGAGAACGGCCCAACCCTCAGGCGGCGCCCCGCCCGCCCGAATCTGACCTAGCGCAAGATCCATCGAGATCAATCGGGATTTTTCTTGAGCGTTCGGCTAAGGTAGGCGCCCTGCCAAGCGACCCGGAGAGATCCCCCGATGGACGACACCCTTCAGCGACTCCTTGACGCCGAGATGCGTGCGGAGAAGATCGCCCATCAGGCCGAGGAGGAGCAGGAACGCCTGATCCAGAAGGCCATGGGGGAGGCCAAGGCGGAGAACGATCGCTTCACCGCCCACATTCCGGACCTGCACCGCTCGTTCATCTCCAAGGCCGAGGAGCGCGCGGAGCAGAATATCGCCGAGCTGCGCCGCCGTTACGAGGAGCGTCACGTCCAGCTCCGGGATCAGGCCGAGAGGCGGGAGGAGGAGGCCCTGGATGCGGCCTTTCAGGTCCTGATCGACCCCAGCCGCTAGGGCCAGCCGAGCACCCGACCCGAGTCAGCTCCAGACCCCACCCGATGAGCTCTGCCGATCGCGCCTACCTCAATACCCGCGTCGCCGTGATGGCGACCCAGCTGTTGGACCCCGACACCATCGGGAGCCTGTCGCAGATGCAGCTGCCCGAGCTCGCCGATCGGTTCCATCTCACCCCTTTGCTGGAAGATCAGCAGAGTCCGCGCAGCCGCAGTCGGGCCATCGAGCAGGCGCTCATCCAGCTCCTGCTCGGAGAGCTGCAGATCCTGATCCGGCCCATGAGCGCGGCGGAGCGGGCGGTCGTGCTCGCCTGGGGCCGCAAATACGCCCTCTTCAACCTGAAGAGCCTGATCCGCGGCAAGCTCCACGACCTGGACCAGAAGGAGATCCGCGACAACCTGTTCGATCTTCCCGCCAACATCCGCCTGCCCGAGCAGGAGCTGTTCCGGGCCGAGAACGTCCTCGAGCTCCTGCGCCAGCTGGAGGCCGGGCCCCACAGCCTGATCGCCCGTCAGGCCCGCGAGATCTACGAGCAGCGCCGGGAGCCCTTCGCCCTGGAGGCGGCCATCGATCAGCGCTACTACGCGGGGCTGGTACGTCAGGTCATGCAGTTCCACGACGACAACCTGCAGCCGCTGCAGCACCTGGTCGGCGCCGAGCTGGACCGCATCGATCTCCTGTGGCTCCTTCGGTTTCGCTTCTCTTACCAGCTCTCCCCCTCCGAGACCTTCTTCCAGCTGGTGCCCTCCATGAGGCTGCTGCACCGGGACCGGTTGCTGGGGCTGGTCAATCTGGAGAGCTTCCAGCGGGTCATCGACTCCCTGCCGCCGCCGCTCGACGCCCTGCTCGCGGAGAGCCAGACGGTGATCGACGTGCAGCGGCACATGGGTCGCTACGTCGCGCGGGAGGCGCGCCGCATCCTGCGCCAGAGTCCGTCCGGCGTGGCACGGGCCCTGGCCTATCTGATGTTGCGCGAGATGGACCTGTTTCTGTTGTTCGCCCTGGTCCAGGGCCGGCTCTTGAATCTCTCCTCCGAGGTGGTGGACATCGCCCTGGAGATCACCGAGCCCACCTGCCCCTGGTCCGGTGCCAAGGCCGCCTGATCTCTTGTTCACACACGACCCTCAATCTTCGACCTAAGTCAAGCGAGCTGCTCAAGATGCTGCGGCCCCGCCCCATGAAGCACGTGCGCCTCCTGGTCCTCACCGAGGATCTGCCCCAGGCGTCCCTGGCCCTGGCCCAAGCCGAGAGCTTCCATCCGGACACCCGCCCGCCCGCCGAATCCCGGCTGACCGGGCTGCCCGGGCGCGACTATCGCGACACGTACAACCAGGCCCGCTCCCGATTGGACAAGATCGCCAAGCTGATCGACGTGCCGGTGGAGAAGGAGATCCAGGAGGTCCGCGTTGTCGAGCTCGATGAGCTGAGCGCGCTCAACGACTGGCTGGGCCAGATCTGGCAGAAGACCTCCCGCTACGAGGAGGATCTGCGGCGGCTGGATGATCAGGACCGCTTCGTACGGGAGCAAGAGGCGGCGCTGGAGAACTTCCAGCACCTCAACATCGACCTCGGGATGCTGCGCAACAGGACCCGTTTCCTGGACTTCTACGTCGGAATCGTCCCGCGAGAGAACCTGCGTCAGCTCGAAGGGGCCGTCGCCCTGGCCGACCACCTCCTGCACCTCTACATGCAGCGGGGCGAGAGCGCCCACGTGGTGATCGTCGGGCCCACCGGGACCAAGGAGACCCAGCTCTCCGCGGTGCTCAATGCCGCCGGTTTCCAGCCGATCCCGATCCCGGACACGTTGGACGAGACGCCGGAGCAGATCCACAACGAGCTGGAGTCCCAGCGCCAGGACATCCGCGCCCACCGGGAGGCTGTGTTCCAGCGTTTGTCGGAATGGTCCAAGGGCTTTTCGGACCGTCTAGCCGAGGCACGGCGCACCCTGAGCTTGGCGGAGCCCCTGGTCACTCTGGACCCATCGCTGCATAGCGCCGGCCATCTTGCCTACCTCGCGGGCTGGGTGCCGGCCCGGGCGGTGGAAGGGCTCGCCGAACGCCTGCGCGAGACCCTGGCCCTGCCCTTCGAGGTCCAGGCACGGGACCCCCTGCCGGAGGAGCGCAAGCTGGTGCCCACGGTGCCCGTGCGGAGCCGGTTTCTGCAGCCCTTCGCCCTCCTGGTCAAGCAGTATGGGGTGCCGGAATATGGGGAGGTCGACCCGACCCCGTTGTTCGCGGTGACCTTCCTCCTGATGTTCGGCTCCATGTTCGGCGACGTGGGTCAAGGTGCGGTGATCGCCGCCCTGGGGTGGTACTTCCGCACAAGGCTCGGGCGGTTCGGGCTTTTTGGGGTCATGGCCGGGCTCTCCTCGGTCGCCTTCGGCTTTCTCTACGGCAGCATCTTCGGCTACGAGGACGTGCTTCCGGCCCTCTGGATGAGCCCCATCCACGACCCGATCCTGATGCTCAAGATCGCCCTGGGCTACGGGGTGGTCTTCCTGGTCATCGCCTGCCTGCTCGCGATCTACAACCGGGTGGTGATCCGGAACTGGTCCGGCGCCGTCTTCGGCCACCACGGCCTGGTCAATCTCGTCTTCTACCTCTCGCTGGTCTGGGGCGGCCTCAATCTGGGGACTCGCGGCACCTTCGGGAACCTTCCCACGATCCTGGTGATCGCGAGCCTCGGGGCGCTTGCCTGGTACAACTGGCGCCACCTCGAGGCCCCCCTGGGTGAAAAGGTCCTGGTGGTCTTCATCGAGACCCTGGAGACCATCATCGGCTATGTCTCGAACACCCTGTCGTTCCTGCGGGTGGCCGCCTTCAGCCTGAACCACGTGGCCTTATCCATCGCGGTCTTCACCCTGGCGAATATGATGGGGGCCTTCGGTCATATCCTGACCGTGATCCTGGGCAATCTCTTCGTCCTCGTCCTGGAAGGGGGGATCGTGATGATCCAGGTGATGCGACTGCAGTATTACGAGGGCTTTTCCCGTTATTTCTCGGGGGACGGACACGAGTTCGCGCCGCTCAGGCTGCGCCGCGGGACGGCACCGTCCTGAGCCGAGTCCGCGGGTCGCGCGACGCCCCCGAGGGGAACCCTGGTTGATCGCCCGCACCGGCGACGGTAACGATCGTCTTCCGCTGAATCACTGACCACTGACTGCCGATAAAGGAGCACCTCATGTACTGGCTCGTCGCCCTAATGTCCTTCGCCATCCTCGGTCTTGTCGCCTCCGGCATTCTCCTCGAGATGCGCCCCGGCCTCGCGACCCGTATCCGACCCTGGTACAAGCCGGCCATGGGGACACAGCTGGTGGCCTTCGTCGGCGCCCAGCTCGGACTGCTGCTGATCGGCATCAACGACGCGTTCGCCGAGACCGCGGCCGCAAGCGGGGCCGTCACCGAGATGTCGACCGGCCTCGGCCTGGCCATCATCGGCGCGGGCATCCCCACGGGCCTGTCCACCATCGGCGCCGGGATCGCAGTCGGACCCATCGGCGCGGCCTCCCTCGCGGCCATCACGGAGAAGCCCGAGACCCTGGGCCGCACCCTGATCTACCTGGGACTGGCCGAGGGTATCGCCATTTACGGCCTCGTGATCTCCATCCTGCTGCTGAATCGGATCTGAACGAAGCCCTACCATGACGATGGAGCAGGACCTGGGCCGCCCGACCCGCATGCTCTTCCTCGGGGAAGAGACCCTTGCGGACGGCTTTCGTCTGATCGGTTTCGAGACTCACGCAAGCCCGGCGCCAGACGAAATCGACCGTATCCTGCGGGACCTGCGGCGCAACCGGGAGAAGGCCTTCGTGGTCGTGGACGACGCGGTCATGCGCCAAGAGATCCCCAACCTCAAGCGCGTCCGCAGGGAGGGGGGGCGCATCGTGGTGGTCGCGGTGCCCTCATTGAGCGCGCCCACGGTCCTCGCCAGCGAGGTGGCCGAGCGGCTGGCCACCCTGTTCGGGACCACCGCCCTGCAGTCCGGCCCCCCCGGTACACCCGGAGAACGAACGTGAATCAGGTACAAGAGTTAGAGCAGGCCATCCTGGCCCGCGCGGAGCGCTTGGCGGCCGAGTATCGGGAGCGTGCGAACCGCAGCCGCGACAGCATCCTGCGCGAATCCTCGGAGCGGCTGCGGCTGCGGGAGGCCCGTGAGGAAGCCATCGCCAAGGCCCTGGCGGAGCGCACATTTCGCCAGCGCGTCCAGGCGAGCGAGCTAAAGATGCAGAGCCATCTCGACCTCATGCGCTGGAACCTGGTGCGTGATGTCGAGCAGCGCTTGGAGGGACGGATGCGCGACTTCATGCAGGACGAGGTGGTCTATAGCAACTGGCTGCAGTCGCTGATCGTCACGGCGGCGACCCAGATCGAGCGCGACGCCCTGGTGGTCTCGGCCAATGGCCGCGACCACCAGCGTCTCTTTGCCCGCTGGGACGGCATCGGCGAGCACCTCCCCCGGGGCC
>JBAPYD010000566.1:0-3016 GCA_049284555.1 Chromatiaceae bacterium
GATGACAACTTGGAAGCGCCTGTTATATCTTTCAGATATTTTTCCAGGCAGAGCTCATCGCTGCCCACCGGATTGCGCGAGAATGCCACCGTGGAAACGTTCTCCTCCGTCCTTGTGGGATCGCGGCTACGCGCTGCACGCAAGCACGCTGGCCTCAGCCAGCTCGAGCTTGCAGAGCGCTGTTCTACCCGCCAGAGCCACATCTCCACGCTGGAGAAGGAGCTTCGCGCACCATCGATCGAGACGCTGAAGCGCCTGGCGGACGTCCTCGGGGTGTCCGTCCAGTGGCTCTGCGGGTATGACCAGACGCCCACCGAGGCGCCCGCCGAGATCGGGCCCAAGCACCTCCTGTCGGACGCCAGCACTGCGGCCGGCCTGGTCGCCCTTGCGGCCGACCGGGCACTCGCCGACTCCCTCGACATCCAGCCCGCCGAGTGGAGTGCCTTGCGCTCCCTCTCCCCGGCGGCGGCGATCTCCAAGGAGGGCTACCTGGCCGTGCTGCTGGCGCTACGCGCTCATAAAGTCGCGTGACGCGATCGTGACGCAACACTGTCAACCGATGCCCTTTTCAGTCCGCCAGAGTCACGTTCGCGCGGGGCGGAATGCGCTAACGTGTTGATATAACAGGCGGCCAGAAGATACCGAACGGGCTACGAACCAGGTGGTCGGGAGTTCGAATCTCTCCGGGCGCGCCATAATCAAAGGGTTGGCGGACTTTCACCGCCGACCCTTTTTCTTTCCGACAGTTTTCCGACATCCTTCCGGTTCGGCCGTTTCCCTGCTTCTGCGGACCACTGTCGGCGTCGGGGCCTGGGTCGTACCGCGGTCCACGATCCTTTCGGTGGCATCCAGCGGCCCGCTCGGCTCCGGCACCGCCACCTTCCGCTGCCCACGCAGCCGGCAGACTTCCTGTTCCCGGCACCCCGTGTTCACGGCGAACAGCACCGCGTCCGCGAGATGCCCCGGCAGCGCCCCGACCAGCCGGTCCTACTCCGCCCACGACAGCGGATATGGCTTGGCGGCGGTCTCTGCAAGAGATACCGCAGCGGGGCTTCCAAAGAGCTGTAGACGGCTCGCGCCTTAGGCCGCCCCTGTTTCCTGATTTCCGTGAGGCAACAGTATGCGTCTGCTAAGCTTGAGGGACTTCCAGCCTCGCTTTCGGAGGGGACAAGTGTCTGAGCCACGAGCTTTTTTGGGGCTGATTCCCGTGTTGGCGCTTGCGTTCCTATTCACCGGGACGGCGCAGGCCGGGCAGTGCGAGACCATCCGGTTCAAGCATGGGGAAAGCTCCGGCACCGTCACGGGCATGGCCCCGCCGGACGATGTTGTGTGCTATCAGATGAGCACGGTGGCAGGCCAGCAGGCCAACGTCACGATCAAGGGGACGAACTGCATCTTCTCGATAGAAGGCGTGGTTGATGCGCAGGACCGATACAGCTTCACCACCGAGAAGAAGACCTACAAGATCAATGTCGGGCAGCTGATGCGGGCCGTCGCCCCGGAGCGGTTCACCTTGTCGGTCTCGGTGCATTGAGCCCGGCGAGTGCGCCTCGATGAAGACACGCACTGTGACAAACAGCAAAAGGGGCTGGGTGCACAGCAAGTGGCTCAAGTATGTGGCCGGGTAGGCCGGCTGTCGGAAGGTGTCCGAAGCAGATGGCGCTCCGGCACAAATGGGGTGTTTTGTCGGCGATCACCTGGTATCGCCAGGTGGTTTCGGGTACCGGAAGCCGATAGATTCGCTTCCGACACCTTTTCGACATCAGTGCCGCGCAGTCCTGCATTCAAGCGCTTGCGGCCGTTGCCCTGAGCGCGCGGATGTCGCCGCGGAAGCCTGGGGGCAGATTCGTATGGGACGCGCTGCCAAGCCGGCAACGGCCAGCGGTCCGCGACCAGCTTGGCTGACTCCCCAACCCCGGCCCGTTTGACACGCAAGGGACGAATCAGTACATTAGTAGTAACTAAAATACTTCTGGAGTTCTGAGATGAGCGATAGCCTGAGCGTTAGCTGTGACGAGTGGCGCGACCTCTGCGAGCAGTTTCCGGCGGAAATGGAGTTCGTCAAGGAGATGCTGACCGAGGCGGAAGAGGAGCTCTGCGAAGAGTAACCGCGCGCCGCGGATCCCGGGCGAGACCCCGCAGGTCGCCGATGCCGCCTTCGGGCGGCATTTTCGTTACTCGAGTCTCTCCGGGCGGGCCATAATCGGCACCGAAACCCGGTTACGGCCCCCGCCTGCACCGTTTGTCCCTTTTCGCAGCCGCAACACCCTGCATTCGCGAGTCGGTCGGCGAAGCGGTTCCCGAAGGAGGCCAGGCCGCCCATCCCGAAGGCCGTGAGTCAGGAGCGCTCATGCCACCCATCCCACCAGGTCTGAACACCACGCCCCTGGCCCTCTTCATCCTCACGTTGATGGTCGGGGCACCGACGGCCGTCGCGGCCCCAGGAGAGGACACGGCGAAGCTGAAGATCACCAGCGAGGGGGCCCAGGTGCGCGTGGACCTGCGGGCGCCGGCGGTCGGTCTGGTGGGATTTGCCCGCGGCCCCCGCACCTCCGCGGAACGCGAAACCCTGTCCCTTGCGACGCAGAATCTCGAGACCGGTGACGCACTGGTGCGTTTCAACTCCCAGGCGGGGTGCTGGCTGAAGGACGCCCGGGTCGACTCCGACCCAGCCCCCAAGGGCAAGTCCCCAGGGGAGCTCGGCGCGAGCTACGTGTTCCATTGCGACCAGCCGAAACTCCTGAGCTCCGCCGCGCTGGGGCTGTTCATGGGATTCCCGGCCCTGGCCCGGGCCCACGTGTACTACGAGGTAGCCGGTGCGGCTGGGGAAGCGGTCCTGACGCCGACCAATCCGGTGGTTTCCTTCGTCCCCCTGCGTTGACCCTGGGTAGTGCCGAGCTGTTGCACTTCCCGCGGGGACCCAGGGGTGAGCGGCGAGTGCGCGTGACCGCTCTCGGGCTGGCCGGGATGGCCAGCCCCGGGCCGCTCAGCAGAGTAGGACTGCACGGCCAAGCCG
>JBAPYD010000567.1:0-4686 GCA_049284555.1 Chromatiaceae bacterium
GCCGAGGGCCAGCGCGTGCGCAGCAACGGCAAGGCTCGCCGACGCAGAAAGTTGCGGTCGAAGGCGAGGGAGACGTTGCTCGGGTCCTCGATCCAGGTGAGCCCCTCCTCCCGGGCATAGGCCTCCAGGGCGGCCCGGGGGACGTCCAGGAGCGGCCTCAGCAGCCAGCCAGAGCCAAGCTTCGAGACCGGGCCCATGGACGCCAGACCCTCGATCCCGCTGCCCCGCAGCAGCGCCAGGAGCAGGGTCTCCGCCTGGTCGTCCTGGTGCTGGGCGGTGAGGACCAGCTCGCCCGGGCCGAGCAGAGCAGCCAACGCGGCATAGCGGGCCTCGCGCGCGACGGCCTCCAGGCTCTCGCCGGGCGCGCGGCTGATCGAGAGCCGATCGATCTTCAGGGGAACGCCCAAGGCCTTGCAGACGCCCAGGCTATGCTGGGCCCAGTGCGCCGATTCAGGATGCAGCCCGTGATCCAGGTGCACGGCATGGAGCTTTCCCGGCAGGCGTCCGAGCGCCGCGGCCGCCGCCCTGAGCAGGCAGGTGGAGTCGAGCCCCCCGCTGAAGGCCACCCACACTCGAGGGGCCCCGGAGAAGGGTGCCAGGGCCGCGATCAGGTGCTCTGGACGGAAGGGGCGCATGGGGCTGGCGAGGGTCTTACCCCCGCGCACCCTGGGGGCAAGGGCTTGGAGTCATGCCCAGCGGGGGCCCGGGGGCTACTCCTTGAATCTCCCGTACCCCCTCAAGCGGGTGTGACGCTCGGCCACGAGGGTGTCGAGATCCATCGATTGAAGCATATCCATCTGCTCGAGCAGCACGGCCTTGACGGCAGCGGCCGTCGCATCCGGATCCCGGTGCGCGCCCCCCAGGGGCTCGGGGATGACGAGATCCACCAGGCCCTGCTCCATGAGCTTGTCCGAGGTGATGGCCATGGCCTCGGCCGCCAGCTGGGCCTTGTCCGCGCTCTTCCACAGGATCGAGGCGCAGCCCTCCGGGGAGATGACCGAGTAGGTGCTGTACTGCAGCATCAGGGTCCGGTCGCCGACCCCGATGGCCAGGGCCCCGCCGGAGCCCCCCTCCCCCACAACGGTGCACAGGATGGGGGTCCGCAGGCGCGCCATGACCCGCAGATTGCGGGCGATGGCCTCGCTCTGCCCCCGCTCCTCCGCACCCACGCCAGGGTAGGCACCCGGGGTGTCGATGAAGGTCACGATCGGCAGCCGGAAGCGCTCGGCCATCTCCATCAGGCGCAGGGCCTTCCGATAGCCCTCCGGGCGGGGCATGCCGAAGTTGCGGTGGATCTTCTCCTTGGTGTCCCGCCCCTTCTGGTGACCGATGATCATCAGGGGCCGCCCGTCGATGCGTGCCAGCCCGCCCACGATTGCGGGGTCGTCGGCATAGGCCCGATCGCCATGGAGCTCGTGGAACTCGTCGCAGATGCGGCGGGTGTAGTCCAGGAGATAGGGGCGCTGGGGATGCCTGGAGAGCTGGGAGATCTGCCAGGGGTTGAGCCCGGAGAAGATGGACTCGGTCAGCGCCAGGCTCTTCTTCTGGAGCCGATCGACCTCCTCCTGGATGTTGATATTGGCATCATGGCCCACCAGGCGCAGCTCGTCGATCTTGGCCTCGAGCTCCGCGATGGGTTGTTCGAAATCGAGAAAGTTCAGGTCCATGGGCCGTGCATCATAATCGAAAGGACGGATCCCCCGATAGGCTGCACCGCGGGCTTGCGGCGCGGCCGAGTCCGGCGACAATGGGATGGTTTGACAACGAGGATCGACCGCTATGCACCATCGACGCCGAACTGAGCCCGCCGCCCTCCTGGGGCTGCTCCCCACCCTGTTGCTCGGACTCCTGCTCGCGCCCGGGCAGGCCCAGGCCTTCAAGTGTCTGCCGATCTACGGAAACTGGTGCGGACCTGGCCATCCGACGGCCGCCGCGCTGCCACCCGTCGACGCCTACGACGCCGCCTGCATGCGCCACGACCTGTGCACCGCTACGGCCCCCGAGACCCTGTGCGACCGAGCCTTCGTGGGCGAGCTCCACCAGCTCGCCGCCCAGACCGGCTACCTGCCCCGCCCCCTCCAGTGGGCCGAGTACGTGATTCGGCTCAAGTCCGGCGGCGGCTGGGGCGGCATGCCCATGCCCACCCCTTGGGATGGCATGGGCCTCCTGTCGAGCGTGTTCTCGCCCTGCTGGTGAGCCGATGACCATCCAACCCGGCCGATCCCGGCTTCTCGACGGCGAGCTCGTGCGCTGGGATCCGGCCAAGGGCCTGGGCTGGTCAGGGTATGCGCGAGCTGTCGCCTCGCTCATCCGACACGTCAGGAAGCCACCCGGGAATCGGTAGGAGGCCCGAGTCCGGCCAATGCCCGAGGCCCTGGACGGCCTGCTCCAGTCGGGCCCTGAGATCCGGACCATGACTCGTCCAGGGGACGTCCATCGCGGGGGCGAGCCAGGCGAGCGCGCCGACCGCCACCGCCATCGCCAGGCTGCTCCAGGGGTCCTTGAGGCTCCAGGGCTTGAGCGCGGTGCCGAAGGAGCGCCTGACCCGCGCCCCCGAGAGATTCACGCCAGAGACCTCATCGAGCACCAGATGGGTCAGACACCCGCCCCCCACCATGAGACCGCCCAGCCAGGCGCTCTGTGCACCCTGGCCGACCAGCCAATAGAGCAGATTCACCGTGGCCAGGGCGGCGAACAGTGCCGCCAGCAGGGAGTGCCAGATGCCCCGATGGACCGTCAGACGGGAGAACGCCTCGCGGAGCAGGACGCGCACGGTCAGGAAGGACCCGATCCAGATCAGCGCCAGGGTCAGGGGACCGTAACGCCCCGTCAAGGGTAGCGTCCAGGCGAAGGCGAGGACGGATCCGAGGACGCCGAACAGGCCCCGAACCGGGAGCGAGGCGTCCGCGTCGATGTCGGGCAGCAGGCTGCCCAACACCCCGAGGCCGAACAGCATCAGGGTCTGACCCTCTGGAACGAGATCAGAACCGTGCAGGCCCAGGACGGCCAGACCGCTGACGACGAGGCCCCCGTAGAGGTGAGTCTGAAAATCCGCCATCCGATTGCGTTCTACCTCGCGGCAACGGGATGGCCCCAGTTGTAGCGGATGGCGGGCTCAAACCCTGCGCCCGCCCCTTGAGAGATGCTGATCGAATGCCATCCCGGCATTTGATCACCTCGCGCTTCGAGAGGCGCGACGCTCGAAGCGCTGCATGTTCAGTGGCTGATCGCCACCGAGCGTGCCGGGCGATCCCTCGCCCGGACGGGAAACGCAATATATCGGCGTTTCCCTTGGGGCCTCAGCCGCTGAAGCCGGGCAAGGCCAGGTCGTTGAGGAGGGACCGCAGCTCATGGCGGGCGGCCACGTGGGACATCGTGAGCTTGGGCCCCTCGTCGATCTCCTTGAGGTCCGCCAGGGTCAGCCCCTTGGGGAACAGCTCCCGATAGATCACGCGCTCGGACAACCCGCGCACGTAACGGAAGGCCAACCGCTTCTGCAGGCTCTTGAGGGCCAGATCCATGCGCTCGCGGTTCTTGGAGTGGGTGGGGGAGATGCGGTTGCGCAGCACCACCCAGTCGAGCCCCGGCAGCCCCGAACCGGCCCTGAGCTTGCGGCTCTCCCAGACGGCCTCCGAGTAGAAGCTGAGCGCGCTCACCGCGTAGGTGTCCGGATCCACACGGGCCAGTAGATCCAGATCCACGAAGCTGTCGTTCAAAGGGGTCAGCAGGGTGTTGGCCACCGCATGGGCCAGGTGACTGAGGTGGGTGTGGCCCCCGGGGCAATCGACGACGATGAAGGCGTTGTCCCGGGCGAGGCGCTCGAGGAGCCCGTGGAGCCGGTCCTCGTCCTCCAGATCCCGCTCCTTGAGGTCCTCCTGCGTCGAAGGGGCGACGACCGCGTGCTCCGGCAGCCGCCAGCCAAGCCCCCGGCGCTCCGCGAAGGAGGCCCGATTCTCCAGGTAGCGGGTCACCGATCGCTGGCGCGAATCCAGATCCACCACGGCGACGTCCTTGCCCTGTCTCTGGAGGCTGACGGCCAGGTGCACGGCCGTCGTCGACTTTCCGGTCCCCCCCTTCTCGTTGCCGATCACGAGGATGTGGGCGTCATAGCGACTGATGGCCCGCATTGTCTATACCCCTCCTTTAATCCTCACCGTGCATCGCTGGCGGCCCTCCCCGCGCGATCACACCGTCGCATCGATCACCCATCGCCCGGGAATCGCTGCATCCACCGTCACCGCCACGGCGAAGTCCGGGTCGAGCTCCACACCCCGACCAAATGGGACCAAGGGGCGGCCCGCCCTTGTTGCGGGACGCACCAGATCCAAGATCGGTGCGGTCTCAGCGGACGGCCTCCACGTCAAGCTCGAACATGGGTCGGCTCTCGGGGCCTACCTCGTGGATGGCCGGATTCAGGGAGCGCAGGCTCAGGGTCGGCTTGACCTTGAGGGACAGGAGCGAGGGATCCAGGTATTTCTTGAGCAGGCGCCGGGCATTGCCGGTGTTGCGCATGCCACGCAGGGACCTGACCTTGACGAGCGCCGCCTGGGTAGGCCGGGAACCGCCGTTGCGTTGATAGTTGTTGATCACGGCCTCGGTGTAGTTCAGGGTCTCCAGGAAGGTGACGTTGCTGTTGGTGCGGTCCACCACCCCCTCGCCCGCGTTGTAGGCCATGATCACGCGGCC
>JBAPYD010000568.1:0-1662 GCA_049284555.1 Chromatiaceae bacterium
GTCCCGGCCGTCGGCACCAACGTCTGCAAGGTCTGGGAGCTCGACGTGCGCTGGAGGCTGGGGCGTTTCCGCCCGCATCACGGCTTCGTCTTCGGCAGCGCCACGGCGATGCTGGCATGGCTGGTGCACCAGGATTGCGCACGGAATTCGGCCGATGTGGCCCGCTTTGCGCTGATCCTCTGCTCGGTGCTCGGCTTCTGGAATCTGCTCTACGACGTGAAGGCGCTGCGAATCGGCCTGCTCAAGGTCTACAACCAGCCCTGGGCGGACGGACGGGGTGAGGAGGCCATCGCCCTGGACTACGCCCCCTGGTTCTTCGGCGGCTTCGGCGCGGCCTATGGGGCGGTGCTGGGGGGATTCGAGTATCTGCTGCACACCGAGGGCAGGGTGGGGGCGGCGGCCAGCGCGCTCTGGCTGACGGCCGGCCTGCTGGTCTGCATCGCCCTGCCGGTCGGCGGCTTCATCCGGCACTCCCTCCGCGCTCACGGACATGCCGGGACCTGGCCGGTCCCCCGCGGGCCGTCGCCATGACCTGCATCCTGAACGCGGGGATCCTGCTGCTCTCGCTGGCCGCCACGTGGTGGTGTCTCTGGGCCGCCAGCCACCTGGGGCTGGCGTCGGGCGCCCTAGCGGTCTGGCTCTTCAGCCTGGTCGCCAACACCCCCTTTGCGCTGATGCACGAGGCGGTGCACGGGGTAGGCTGCTCGTCGCGGCGGGGCAACGCCCTGCTCGGCATGGTCGCCGGCTGGGCCTTTCCCACCTCCTTCGGCATGCAGCGGGTGGCCCACCTCGGCCACCACAGGCGCAACCGCACCGATGCGGAACTCTACGACTACTTCCTGCCCGGCCAATCCAGGGCGGTACGCAATCTCTGGCTCTTCGCCGGAAACCTGTTGGGACTCTACTGGTGGTCCGTGGTGCTCGGCAACCTGCTCTATCTGCTGGCGCCTTGGGCCTACCGCTCCCGCTTCTTCACGCGACGCCTAGCCCCGGCGCTCGGTTTCGGTCCCTACGTGGAGGATCTGGTGCGGCTGGCGGTGCCGCGGGTGTGGAGCGAGATCGCGCTGGCCTTCGCCTATCAGGTGGCGCTCTTCCATTGGCTGGAACTCAATCCCTTGGCCATGCTGGCCTGCTACTGGGCATTCGCCCTGCACTGGTCGGTGCTGCAATACGCCGACCACGCCTGGAGCGCCCGCGACATCGTCAACGGGGCCTGGAACCTCAAGGTGCTGGCGCCGTCGCGCTGGATCGCCCTAAACTACCACTACCATCGAGCCCACCACCAGCGCCCCCACCTACGCTGGTTCGAGCTGCCCGGTGAGGTGGACCCGCGCGAGCGCCAGCCCTCGTTCTGGCGCGTCTATATCAGCCTGTGGGAAGGGGTTCGACCCGCCCCGCCGATGGGTGCGCCGGACGATCTAGCCTTTCTTTTTCCGGCGACCGAGAAACCAGCCCAGCGCCGCGCCGATCAGTAATCCGGCGCCCACGCCGCCGATCGCCACCTTGCCCAGGGCCTGCTCCGCTTCGGTCAAGATCGCGTTGTCGAGGAAGTTGGTACCTATGTGCAGCGCCCGCACCCGCCACCTGCCGTCGTCCTCCTTCGCCATGGTCGCGGTCCAGCGGGTGTCGAGGTCGTAGGGCCGACCATCGCTCAGGATGTAG
>JBAPYD010000569.1:0-10090 GCA_049284555.1 Chromatiaceae bacterium
GTTTAGAGCTATGGCTTTTACCGGCTGTGCAGCATCAGCGGAGGGTCGCCCGTCCCTGTGAGCCCGGCTTCAGTGTGACGTGGGCCCACAACCGTTCAACGGGGTCACAGACGATAAGTCTGGGCACGAGTCGCTAAGTGGCAGTCTTAGGCCGTTGAATGGCACTCCCCGACAGGGAGGAAGGGTTCAAAATAATTAAGTAGTCCGGATACGCTTTCGGGTGAACCGGGTGATGGACCATCCCCATAGGTCGGATGGCCATCCGTCTGCGCAAGGGCAATTAGGCATCGAGGGCAAAGGCGAAGCCGCGAAGCGGCGGACCTCGAGCCCCCGCGGGGCATAAGGAGAGAAGGAAGCGGAGATGGGACGGAAGACTCGGGGATTACACTCGAGCCAAAGGGTTAGGTTTGCACAGCAAAACTCGTGAGAACAACATGAACGGTCTCCGTCGGCGGTTCACATTAATCTTTATGCTTGCGACGGTCCTTGGCGCCTGCCACTCTGGACCGCAAGAGACGATATTCGAGGCGGCGATGACGGGAAACCTTGCCGCGATCGATAGGGCGGTGCGTTCGGGAGTGGATGTGAACGAAGCGGATTCTCAGGGAGAGACGGCCCTGCATTATGCGGCTTCCGCAGGTCAGAGCGGAGCCGTGAAGAAACTTCTGGCCCTGGGGGCCAACGTCAATTCGTTGAACCTATATGGTGATACCCCGCTGCACAAGGCCGCATTCACCTGTGTCTACGACTCGCTCCGCTTGCTTCTGGACGCCGGGGCGGACTTCCAAGCAAGTAGCAAGGGCGGGGAGACGCCCTTGCATCAGGCAGCGGCGTGCCAGGATCCCCGGCTTGCCCAGCGACTCATCGCGGGGGGAGCGGATTTCAACGCCTCAAACAGGCATCGTGAGACCCCGATGCACAAGGCGGTGGAGAGCAACAGCCTGGGAGTGGTCCGGATGCTCATTGGCGCCGGCGCAAAGATTCCAGACACACCAAACACGGATACGGTCTTACACGTCGCGTCGCGGCTGGGGTACGTGGATATGACCCGCGTCTTGCTTGAGAACGGTCTGGACGCAAACGTGCTCGACGAGAGAAATCGGACACCCCTGCATTTGGCGGTGAGTGAGGGCCATCAGGAGGTCGCCAAACTCTTGCTACAGGCTGGCGCGAATGTCAGCGCTCGTGATCGACCCGGCAACACGCCGCTTCACGAGGCGGCGTCGACCGGGCACATTGGCGCCATCGAGGTGCTTCTAGCGACCGGTGCCGACGTCAATGCACGCGACGATCGGGGCAGGACGCCCTTGCACGAGGCAGCGCGCAAAGGGCGGGTCGAGGTAGTGGAATATCTAATACGCGCGGGGGCGGAGGTGAACCTGATCGATTCCCTTGGTCAGACCCCGCTCGAGACCGCACAATCAGCGAGACAGTGGGGGGTCGCCACCATTCTGTTCAATCATTGCCTCGACGGCAGTGCGTGCACGCGTTCTGGCTTACAGAACTACAACCCGGGGTCAGACCTGTTTCCCGAGTCCTCGACGATGTGGATTCACGCTGAAACCGCGTAATCCGTCATCGCCGTGTCAAACTCGGTCGGGACCTGAGCTAGCCGCAGAGCTTCCTGCCAACAGCATCGACGGCGCAGGATGCGCCGTCGAGCATTCTGGGTGGGAATGGGGAGCGCGAGAGCGTAACCCGGCCGACTTCAGTCTCCAAAGGTCTGGCGCGGCGTGGCCTCCTTGACGATCCCTGGCGGGTATTCGTGCTGCTTCTGGTGCGTGAATCCCGGCGGAGGAAAGATGAACTCGCAGGTTTCCTCGTTCACCTGCGCCTCGTCTCTCTGCCCAAGGCACGCGTCCCGATCGCCGGGGCCGCCGTCAATGGAATCCAAACCCGGACCTCCCCACAGGACATCTCTATCGGGACCTCCTGAGAGCACGTCCTTCCCTTTGGCGCCGAAGAGCACGTCGTCCCCCGCCTCGCCATAGATGGAATCGTTGCCCTCGGCGCCGTGGACCACGTCGTTACCGGGGCCGGCGCACACGATATCGTCGTCCGCGTCTGCCTGGATGACATCGTTCCCAGCCATACCCACGATCACGTCGTCATCCTCCGTCCCCCAAAGGACATCGTCACCCTCCGTCCCGACGCACGTCGCTCGCCTCCCCTGGCAAGTTGGAACGGGATCCAGACCTGGTGGCAGGTAGGGACACTGGATCACGAATCCCATCGGGGTTGACGATTCAGGGATTTCTTCGGCCGGGAGGTTTGAGATTGTCACGGCGAGACTGATCGAAAGGCAGGTGACTATGCCATGTCTAGCGTCCATAAAATTGCCCCTATGTGTATCATGCGTGCCACAACTGGTTCGCGGCTGTGGCGCTTCCGCTGGCTTGCCCTCGAATGCCGCAGCGTAGTCCGGGTTTTCCAGTTGTCAACCCAAGGGGACGAGGGCTCCCCAAGAGCGCCTTGGTAGCACCAGATAACTCTTCCCGCAGGCTTTGAAAGAGCCCTCCGAAAGGCGGGGATCACGCCGTCCTCGGAGAGCCCGGGGAGGCCGTCGCCGTTCCAGCTGGTTGCGGTGCCCCCACCGGGACACGACGCGGCGCCCGGCGGCGTAGCCGTTGGTCGATGAGGTTCTTGAGCGCGATCAGGAGTCCAAGACCGATGAAGGCTCCAGGTGGCAGGATGGCAACCAAGGCCCCTTTGAACTCGGGCCCGAGCGTCAAGGTCAGCCCATGGGCGGGCTCCCCGAATAACAGGTGGGCCTGGTGGAACAGGGTACCCTGCCCCATGAGCTCCCGTATCCCGCCGAGGGTCGTGAGCACCAGTGTGAAGCCGATCCCCATGGCCAGGGCATCAACCAGGGCCTTGTCCACGGGATTCTTTGACGCGAAAGCCTCCGCGCGACCAATGATGGTGCAATTGGTGACGATCAGGGGAATGAAGAGCCCAAGCACCAGATAGAGCTCGTAGAAGTAGGCCTGCATGGTCAGCTCGACGGCAGTCACGAATGAGGCGATCACCAGCACGAAGACGGGGAGCCGCACCTCGGGTCTCACCACGTTGCGGATCAAGGACACGGTCATACTGGACAGGGCAAGCACCGTGGTCGTGGCGAGCCCCATTCCGAGCCCGTTGCTCGCGGAGGTGGTCGTAGCCAGCAAGGGACAGAGTCCGAGCAGCGCCACGAGGGCCTGGTTGTTGGTCCAAAGCCCTTCACCCACCAGTTGGCCGTAACCCTGCTCCGCTGCCATTAGGAATCCCCCTTGCCCGACGGGGCCGCCAGGGCCGGCGCCGTGTAGAGCTTCGCCCCTTGGGCCTGGACATAGGCCAACGTATTCTTGACTGCCGCCACGATGGACCTGGGTGTGATGGTAGCACCGGTGAATTGATCGAAAACCCCGCCGTCGCGCTTGACCGCCCAGCTTTCCGCGGGGGGTTGACCCAGGGATTTCCCATCGAATGAGAGGACCCAATCGGACTTCGCCTCCTCGATCTGGTCACCGAGCCCCGGGGTTTCGTGGTGAGACAGGACGCGTACCCCGCCGACGGTCCCATCGTGCAGGACCGAAACGAGCAGCTCAATGGGGCCGGCGTAACCGTTCGGAACCACGGGGTTGAGGATCAGGGCCACGGGCTGGTCACCCTGGCGGACCCGATAGACCTGTGTCTCATGGGTTCCGAGGAGGGTCGGATCGCTGACCAAGATACGGTCCGTGAGCGGGTCGTTATCGTATTGGCCCTCGGGAACGATGGCGGCGAGCTTGCGCTGCATGGCGAGCCGGGCATTCTCCAGGATGCGTTGATCCATGGCAGCATGGGTCACCACGACCAAGGTGACGCCAGCGACCGCGAAGCTGCCAAGGACCAAGGCTGCGAGGAGCATCGGGGTCTTGTTCATCCAGCGCCTCCGTCCGGCCCCTTGGCATGACCACGGCCGTGACCGAAGACCCGGGGTTGAGTGTAGTAGTCGATCGTGGGAGCGGCAATGTTCAGCAGCAATACGGCGAAGGCAACCGCGTCCGGATAGCCGCCCCAGGAACGGATGAAGAACACCAAGGCCCCGATTAAGGCACCGAAGATGAGCTGCCCTTTTCGGGTGGTGCAGGCGGTGACCGGGTCCGTGGCAATGAAAAAGGCGCCGAGGATGACACCACCGCTAAACAAATGGAATGCTGGGAAGGGATAGGCCTGGGGATCGAACAACCAGAAGAGGCCTGCGAGCACCAAGAGGGAGGCCATCAAGGAGATAGGGATATGCCACGTGATGACGCGTCGCAAGAGCAGATAGAGTCCCCCTAGCAGGAACCAGTTACCGACCCATTCCCAGCCGCGCCCACCGAAATCCCCCCAGAGAGGGCTCTGGCGGATCTCTTCGATCATCAAGTCCCGCGCCCTCAGGGTGCGCATCTCATCGAGTGGTGTCGCGGAAGAGAGGGCGTCCCAATCGAGCCCCTGGGGCAAATAGCCGAGAAAAATGAGCTGCAGGGATTCCAGAAAGGAGGGGGTGTGCTCGGCCAGCATCCTGGGGGCGAGCCAGTTGGTCATCTCCACGGGATAGGAGATCAACAGGAAGACATAGCCCGCCATGGCGGGGTTGAAGGGGTTGTATCCAAGTCCCCCGTAGAGCTGTTTGACGAGGACGATCGCGAACAGCACGCCGATCAGGGTGAGCCACCAAGGCAGGGTGGGGGGCACCGCGATCGCGAAGAGCACCGCCGTCACGACCGCGCTGTAGTCCTTCAGGGTCGGCAGAACCGCGCGGCCGCGGGCCCGCAACACGGCGGCCTCTGCGCCGAGGGCGCAGACGATGGCCAGGACGATGTTGATCAGGAGTCCCCAGCCGAAATACCAGGTCATCGCCAGGATGCCTGGAACCAGCGCGAAGAGGACCTGGCCCATGATCCAGTCCACGCGGCCCGTACGGGGCCCATGGGGGGAAGACATCGCGGCGCCGCTCATGTGGACTCCTCGATCCGGGGCTCCTCGATCCGCGGCTCCGACTTGGCCGCCAGGGACGCTGCATCTCCGGCCCTGGTCGCCTGGCCCAGGGGCGTCGTCCGCTTCTTTGCAGCGGCGCGCTGTCTGGCCGCCTCGATGGCCGCGCGCTTCGCGTCCTCGGCGCCGGATTGGGCCCCCTCGAGGGAATCCTTTTTCTTGCGCAGCTTAGCTTGACGCTCCTGCGCTTGGCGCTCCAGCCGCGACAGACGTGCCTGGTGCCGCTGGCGTGCCTGCTCGGCCTTGCGTCGTTCCTGCTCGCGCGTCCAGACCTCGGTCTTGGCGTAGCGATAGTACTGTACGAGCGGAATATGGCTGGGGCAGACGGCCGCGCAGCACCCGCACTCGATGCAGTCGAAGAGGTTGTACTCCTGGGCTCGGTCGAGGTCCTTGGCCCGTGCGTGCCAGTAGAGCTGCTGGGGCAGCAGGCGCACGGGGCATACCTCGGCGCAGCGTCCGCACCGGATGCAGGCCAGGGGGGATCCCGGATCCGGGGCCTCGGCGGGGGTCAAGGCGAGCAGGCAATTCGCCGCCTTGGTGATGGGCACCTCCGCATCGAACAGCTCGAAGCCCATCATGGGCCCACCGCAGACGAGCTTACGCGGGGGATGTCGGTAGCCGCCGCAGTGGGCGATCAGCGCGCTCGCCGGGGTCCCGAGCGGAACCTCCAGGTTACGCGGCGCGGCAACCGAGCGACCGGTCACCGTCACGACTCGGGAGATCAGGGGGCGTCCGCGGATGACGGCGTCTGCCGCCGCGGCAGCAGTCCCCACGTTCTGGCAAAGGATCCCGATCTCGGCCGGGATGCCGTGGGTGGGCACTTCCAGGCCGGTGAGCACGCGGATCAGTTGCCGCTCGCCGCCACTCGGGTAGAGGGTCGGGATGGCCACCACGGTCGCGAGGTCCCGCATGTCCGAGGCGGCCAGTGCCTGCACCATGGCGGAGATCGCGGCACCCTTGTTGTCCTCGATGCCGATCAGGACCCGCTCGGCCTGCGCGAGGTGGCGCAGGATCCGAACACCCTCGAGGATGCGCGCCGGTCGCTCGCGCATCAACCGGTCGTCGCAGGTGATGTAGGGCTCGCATTCGGCACCGTTGATGATCAGGGTCTTCAGGCGGCGATCCGGCCCGGGGTTGAGCTTGACGCTCGTTGGGAAGGAGGCCCCGCCGAGCCCGACCACCCCGGCCCAGCGCACCCGTTCCCGGACAACCGCGGGATCCAGATGCACGTAATCCGTGAGGGGCTGCGGTAGAGCCGCCCAGGTGTCCTCCCCGTCCGTCTCGATCACGACGCAAAGCGCCGAAAGGCCCGAGGGGTGGGGAACGGGCCGAGGCTCGACGGCCACCACCGTCCCGGAGGAGGAGGCATGCACCGCGGCGCTCACGTAGCCATCCGGCTCGCCGATGAGCTGACCCTTTCGCACCCGATCCCCGACCTGCACGGCGGGTCGTGCCGGTGCGCCGATGTGTTGGGCGAGGGGTATCACCAACCGTGGCGGCAAGGGAAGGGTTTCGATGGGGACGCTGTTGGAGAGCGCCTTTTCATCCGGCAGATGAAGGCCGCCGTGGAAGGTCCAGACTCGGGGCCTTCTGTGGTGATGCGGGACCGAGTGGGGCATGGATGGGTCCGGACGGATCTGGGCTCGCCTCAGGCGGCCTCGCGCTCAGCGGGGTAGGGCCAACGCCAGTGGGCGATGTCGGTGCCCACGGGCACCATGTCGATACAGTCGACAGGGCAGGGGGGCAGACAGAGCTCGCAGCCGGTGCACTCGGCGGTGATCACGCCATGAAGTTGCTTGGCGGCCCCGACGATGGCGTCCACCGGGCAGGCCTGCAGACACAGTGTGCAGCCGATGCACGCCTGATCATCGATGACCGCCACGGCGGGGGGCTTCTCCTCCACCTCCAGGGGGACGGGTTCACGACCCAGTAGGTCTGCCAGAGAGCGCACCGTCGCCTCGCCCCCGGGGACGCAGCGATTGATCTCCTCCTCGCCCTTGGCAACCGCCTCCGCATAGGGACGGCATCCCGGATAGCCGCACTGACCGCATTGGGTCTGGGGGAGCAGGGACTCTACCTGATCCGCAACCGGGTCCCCCTCCACCTTGAACCGAATCGCCGAGTAGCCGAGGAGCAGGCCGGCGAGACCCGAAAGGACGGCAATGGCGAGGATCGCGACCACCTTGGCGTGCAGCGGCTCAGTTGGAAACCAGACCCGCGAAGCCCATGAACGCCAGGGACATCAGGCCGGCAGTGATGAGCGCGATGGCGCTGCCCTGGAAGGGCTGTGGCACGTCGGCCACCGCCACGCGCTCGCGCATGGCCGCGAACAGGACCAGCACCAGGGAGAACCCGACTGCCGCTCCGAAGCCGAACAGAGTGGACTCGACGAAATCGCGTTTCTCCTGAAGGTTCAGAAGGGCCACACCGAGGACCGCGCAGTTCGTGGTGATGAGGGGCAGGAAGATCCCCAAGACCTGGTAGAGCATCGGGCTCGTCTTGTGCATCACCGTCTCGGTGAACTGGACCACCACCGCGATCACCAGGATGAATGCGATGGTGCGCAGATACTCGATCCCCAGGGGCACCAGCAGGTACTCGTTGACCAGCCAGGAGCAGACCGAGGACAGGGTGAGAACGAAGGTGGTGGCGAGACCCATGCCCGTGGCGGTCTCGAGCTTCTTGGAGACCCCCATGAAGGGGCAGAGCCCCAGGAACTTGACCAGGACGAAGTTGTTGACCAACACCGTGCTGACCAGGATCAGTGCGTACTCTGTCATCGGGGTGCTCGACGGTTCAGTCGCCAAAGCCGGCCGGGGCGAGCGACACCTATCGGTGCTGGGGGATCACGACGGCGCCACGCAGGCTCGAACCGTGACAGGATACGCCCCCGGGCAAAGGCGCTACAACCGGACGGCGTCGGCAGTTTCTTGGCGCCCCGGGGCGAGGTGAACGACCTGGTGGGCAGCCGAAAAATGCGCCAGCGGCGAACGAAGGGCCGTTGGCTTGACCTTGGATCCGGGCGCCGGCCCAAGGCCGGCGCCTCTCCGGAGTCCATGGCTCGGCTCAGAACTCGCCGGTGGCGCCGGCGGTGATGATATCGAGCATCTGACCGTTGACGTTCAGCGCCAGGGCCTGGAGCTCTGGTGGCAAGGGGTAGGCCTGAATGATCATGTCGAGATTCAGCATCTCCAGCCAGACCTTCCCCTGGTTGTCCTCCACCAGGGCGATACGGCAGGGCATATAGGCCGCGTAGATGGTGTTGAACTCGACCATCCGGATCGCGTCCTCCGGATTACAGAACTGGAAGATCTGCAATCTCGGGGCGTCGATACCGCGGTTTCGCACCTCTTGGCTGACATTGAGCTGGCCGACCAGCTTCATGTTGATCTCGGCGGCCTTGGAGAGCATGGCCTCGGCAGCCGCATCCGGGGTCACCCCCTCCACGAGCTCCATCTTCAGGACCGAGTGGGCGATATCGAACATCTGGATCTCGGGGGCCGGGGCGGCCTTGTTCGCGTCCGCGGCCTGGACGCTCGCCGCGCTTCCAAGGGCAATGACGGTGGATACGGTCAGGGCAACAAGCAACGCTTTCATGAATTGACTCCTCGGGGTGATCGGGGCGATTGGGACTGTATTGGCCTGGGCCACCCTATTCTTTGTCGTCGAGTGTGGTGACATAGCCCACGATGTCGAGGATCTCCTGATCCGTGTAGTCGTCGAAGGTATCGTCTTCCGGATCCCCGCCGTGCTCCCGCTTCTTGGCCTTGAACGTCTCGATCTGGCGCAGGAGGTATCCGTCATATTGACCGGCGAGCTGGGGTGACTCCTTGCTGGCCTTGCCCTCGCCCTTGCGCCCGTGACAGGTCTTGCAGTCGCTCTGGTAGAGATCCTCGCCGTTCTCCACGTCCGCACCTTCTGGCGTCGGGACGTCCAGGGGGAAGACCTCGTCGAGGTCGATGTCCGCCAGGTAGGCGGCGAGGCTACGCAGATCGTGATCGGACATGGTGCGCAGGCCACCCACCACGGTCATGGCCGCATGGTTGCGAATCCCGTCCCGGTACTCGGTGAGGGCCTTGATCTGATAGTACTCGGGGAGTCCTGCCAGGCGCGGATACTTGCCCCCCAGGATGCCCTGGGAATGGAGGCCATGGCAAAGGGCACACTGTCGATTGAGCTGCTTGCCCAGCTCCAGATCCGGCTCCTGCTCCTCGGCCGCGACGGTGCCGCAAGCCAGCGCGGCCGCCGCAATAACAGCCAGGAGAAGCGGACGGGCGCTCAGGGGGGGATGTCTCATACTCCAAACTCCATCGGTAGGATTCGTTTTCGCTGCGGGCGGGTACGATAGGAGATCGACCCTGGTGGTGCAACTGCGCCCGATAGCGGGTCTTTTACCGCGTTTGCGGAGTTGTCCGATGCCCCGTCGGGTTCCTCTCGTCCGCCTGGGCGCCGAGCCACCTGGAGCGCCGCGCGACTACCGCGATACTGACGTCTCTGGGCGTGGAGGTGCCCATAGAGACGGAACGGCGGTGGCAAGCGTCGGAAAATGCGCGTTCCCCGAGCTTCGGCAGGCGCCCGGGGCGCGATCGGATTCGCAATGGGCCGGGGCAGGGCGCGATGGCAACGAGTCAAAGCCGCTGGGGCAGCTTCACCGGGTCGGCTGGGAGCGGGGCTCTGGTAGAATCCGACTCCCACCCAGGTAGGGGAAAACCGACACCGCCATGACCGTCCGCACCCGCTTCGCCCCGTCTCCCACCGGCTATCTGCACGTGGGGGGCGCCCGCACCGCACTCTTCTGTTATCTCCATGCCCGCAAGCACGGCGGCCGGTTCATCCTGCGCATCGAGGACACGGACCTGGAGCGCTCCACCGCCGAGTCGGTCAACGCCATCCTGGAGGGCATGACCTGGCTGGGGCTGGACTATGACGAGGGGCCCTTCTACCAGACGGAGCGTTTCGACCGCTACAACGCGGTGATCGACGCGCTGCTGGAGCGCGGCCTGGCCTATCGCTGCGACTGTCCCAGGGAGCGTCTCGAGCGGCTGCGGGAGGAGCAGATGGCCCAGAAGATCAAGCCGCGCTACGA
>JBAPYD010000570.1:0-17493 GCA_049284555.1 Chromatiaceae bacterium
GCACCAATGTGGGCTTCTGTGGTATGCCGAGAGTTCCGAGAGCTTGCCATCCAAGTTGTTCCCAGATTCCATCTCCGAGTGGTCGCCGCGTTGTCGATACGCCTGGCGTGAAGGGCTTGTAACGGGCTGGCACACGGCAAAGAAATCGGCGGAAGACTCGGCGACGCCCGCACCCAACCAGCAGACGAAGAACGGTGCGTCGATTGGGTACGCCCGGGTCTCGACCCAGGACCAATCGACCAATCTCCAGCTCGACGCCCTCGCCAAGGCGGGCTGTGCCCGGGTCTTCTCCGAGTCCGCCTCCGGCGCCCAGCGGGACCGCCCCGAGCTAGCCCACGCCCTGGACTACATGCGCCCGGGCGACACCCTCGTGGTCTGGAAGCTCGACCGCCTCGCCCGCTCCCTCAAGCAGCTCATCGAGACCGTGGAGTACCTGGAGGGGAAGGGGATCGGCTTCCGCTCGTTGACCGAGTCCATCGACACCACCACGGCCGGCGGCAAGCTCACCTTCCACATCTTCGCGGCCCTGGCCGAGTTCGAGCGCTCGATGATCCGCGAGCGCACCCGCGCCGGGCTCGATGCCGCCCGGGCACGCGGTCGCGTCGGCGGGCGCCCCCGCTCCCTCACCGACAAGGACCTGGAGATGGCCAAGACCCTGCTCGCGAACCCGGACATCACCGTGGAGGAGGTCGCCTCTCGTCTGAGCGTCGCGCCGGCTACCCTGTACCGTTACCTACCTGGCGGGCGAGGGGCCATCGATGCCAGGGGTGCGTGAAGCGAAGGCCGAGGATTGCCAGGCGTCGCTGACAGAGGACCTGTTCGGCGACTGGCCCCTCATCACGATCAGAGGCGGGCTCGGCCCGCGTTCGGGCCAGGCTCGCGGATTAGGCGAGATAGCGGAGAACTCAGAGAGCGAGGCGTCCAGGAACGCATGCTGCGAAAAGCTGCTTGGTTTCCGAACAGATCGTCGACAATGGCGCCCTGACTCGCCGATGGGTCCGAGAAGCCACAAGTGCCCATAAGAAGGGAAATTTGAGCAGCCAATGAAAACGGTCCGCGACGCCTGCCAACTCCAGCCGAACGCGCTCTCCATCAAGCTCAGCGATCAGATCGAGCAGCTCGATGAGCTGATCCAGATCGAAAGGGAGGGGGAGGGCTTCTTCGCCAAGACCCATATCACCCAGGGCATGCAGGACCTCATCGCCGAGGGCACTGCACGCCTCGCCGGCAACTCGTCCCAGGCCGTGTTCCACCTGAAACAGGCCATGGGCGGCGGTAAGACCCATGTCCTCGTCGCGTTCGGTCTGCTCGCAAAGAACCCGGGGTTGCGCAGGACCTATTGCGCCGGGATCGCTCATGCCGACGCCTTCGAGACGGCAGACATCGCCGCCTTCAACGGCCGCAACAATCCCGACCACTTCTTCTGGGGCGAGATCGCCAACCAGCTCGGCAAGGGCGAGCGGTTCCGCCAATTCTGGACCGGCGGTCCCAAGGCCCCGGACGAGAAGGACTGGATCGGCCTCTTCGACGGAGATCGGCCGATCCTGATCCTGCTCGACGAGATGCCCCCCTACTTCCACTACCTGGATACCCAGAAGGTCGGCGGCGGCACCGTCGCGGACATCGCCACGCGCGCCTTCGCCAACCTGCTGACGGCCGCGGGCAAGAAGCGCAACGTCTGTGTGGTGGTCTCGGACCTGGCCGCGGCCTACTCGACCGGCACCCGCCTCATCAACCGCGCCCTGGAGGACGCCCGCGCGGAGCTCGGCCGCCAGGAGCGCAGCATCACCCCCGTCGACCTCTCCGCCAACGAGATCTACGACATCCTGCGCAAGCGCCTCTTCGCGGCATTGCCCGACGAGGCGGAGATCGACGACATCGCCGACGCCTTCGGGCGCAAGCTGGCGGAAGCGTCCAAGTCCAAGACCGCCAGCCGGGGCGCCGAGGCCCTCGCCGACGAGATCGCCGCCACCTATCCCTTTCACCCCCGGCTCAAGAACATCATCGCCTTGTTCAAGGAGAACGAGCAGTTCCGCCAGACCCGCGGCCTGATCGAGCTGGTCTCCCGCCTGCTGCGCTCGGTCTGGGACCGGCCGGCGAACGATTGCTTCCTGATCGGTCCACAGCACTTCGATCTCGGTATCCCCGAGGTTCGCGAGAAGCTGACCGAGATCTCCGGGATGCGCGACGTCATCGCCAAGGACCTGTGGGACTCCCAGCAATCCGCCCATGCCCAGATCATCGACCTGCAAACCGGCAAGGAGGCCGCCACCCAGGTCGGCGCTCTGCTGCTCTCCGCGAGCCTCTCCACGGCCGTCAACGCCGTCAAGGGCCTGACCAGGGAAGAGATGGTCGAGTGCTTGGCCTCGCCCCTGCGGGAGCCCTCGGACTTCCTGGCCGCTTTCGACGCCTTCGAGCAGCTTGCCTGGTATCTCCACCACACCCCTGAGGGTCGCTGGTACTTCGACCGCCAGGAGAACCTGGTCAAGCTCCTGCAAAGCCTGGCCCACGATGCCCCGGACAACCAGGTCGACGACCTCATCCGCCATCGCCTACGGGACATGTTCAAGCCCGTGCGCAAGACCTGCTACGAGGAGGTGCTGCCCCTGCCCAAGCTCAGCGAGGTGAGCGACAAGGTGCGCCGTGGCCGCATGCTGCTCGTGGTGAGCCCCGACTCCAAGATCCCGCCCGAGGAGGTTCAGCGCCTCTTCGAGGGCTTGAGCCAAAAGAACCACCTCTGCGTGCTGACCGGGGACAAGACCGCCATGGGCAGCGTCGAGAAGGCGGCGCGGCAGCTCTATGCCGCCCAGCAGGCGGACACCCGCATCCCCAGGGGCCACCCCCAGCGCGACGACCTTGAGCGCTACCAGCAGCTCTACGAGCAGGACTTCAACGCCACCATCCTCGGCCTGTTCGACAAGGTGCTGTTCCCGATCCAGCGCGCGGGCCGACCCGCGCAGCTCGCCTCTAAGCCCCTGGACATGACCCGCGACTCCACCAAGCCCTTCAACGGCGAGGAGCAGGTGGAGAAGACCCTCACGTCCAACCCGCTCAAGCTCTACCTGGACGTGGAGCAGGAATTCGACGCCGTCCGCGACAAGGCCCAGGATCTGCTGTGGCCCGAGAACCAGGACGAGGCCCGCTGGTCCGACGTGATCGACCGCTATGCCGAGCAGCCCGGTATGCCCTGGCTGCCGCCCAAGGGCCTGGACACCTTGAAGGCCATCGCCTGCAACCGCGGGCTGTGGGAAGACCTCAACAACGGCTACGTCACCAAGAGGCCGAAGAAGAAACGCACCTCCGCCCAGGTCACCGTGGAGTCTGGCCCCGACGACGAGGGGCGGGTACGCCTGCGTATCGAGCCGCAGCATGCCGGCCCCGCGCCCCGCATCCACTATGCGGAGAATGGCCCGGTAACGGATGCGAGTGCCCAGCTTCGGGACCAGATCCTGACCACCGGTGCCTTGCGCGTCAGCTTCAAGGTCGCCGACCCGTCCGGCCAGTACGAAACCGGCGCCCCGGTCGTCTGGACCAACAAGCTGGTCCTGCGCAACCGCCTGAGCGACAGCGCGGGGCAGCGCACCGTCGAGCTGTTCGTCGCCCCCCGCGGCACCATCCGTTACACCCTCGACGGCAGGGAGCCGCGGGACGGCAGCGAGTACCAGGGACCGATTTCCATCGACAGCGGCGAGGCCCTAATCCGGGCCTTCGCGGAGGCCGACGGGCTCGAGACAAAAGCGGAGTTCCGCTTCCCCGCCCTCGGCGAAAAGGAGATCCCCATCGACCCGGTGCAGGCCGGGCGCATCGTCTCGCGCACCGGGCGCAAGCTCGACTCCCGCGCCAAGACCTTCGAGGGGCTCAAGCAGGCCGCGGAGCGCTCCGTCACCTTCGAGGGCATCAGCCTCACGGTGGGGCAGGGCAGCCAGATGATCGCCGTCAGCGTGGGCGAGATCCCCGTCGAGGGACCCTTCATCGAGGCCCTCTTGACCAAGGTGCTGGAGAAGTTCGCGCCCGATACCCCGGTCACCATGACCTTCCGCAAGGCTCACTTCCAGTCCGGCCACGACCTCAAGGACTTCGCCGGCAAGCTGGGGATCGAGCTCAAGGCGGGCGATGTCGAGCAATGACCGAGGGCCGTTCGACTGTCGACTTCGGTGCGCCCGCGGACTACGGCGCCCACCTGTTCCGGGTCGAGATCCCCCCCGCACGCAGTCAGCCGGTCCTGATCGTCGAGGACTACGGCTACCGCGGCGAGCAGGGCGGCGTGCCGCGCGCCGAGGAGCGCGTCCTGCTTTCCCGGCCGGTCTGGGCGGCGATTGCCGACGTGGCTCGGCGCGAGTTCAACAACCGACTCAAGGCTGCCAAGGTCCTGACGGGCCGCTGGCATACCGGCAGCAATTTGGTGGACCGCCTGCTCGGGCGCGAGCTGTGTGTCCTCGCCTGGGCCGCCGAGACGGCCACCGAAGAGCAGCTCCCCGTGATCGGCAGCAAGTGGGCCGCGCTGCGACCGGAGGAGCGTTGGTGGCTCTTCGCCATGACCGTGGCGGAGGCGGGACTCCCCGGGGATACCCAACGCGGCTGGCGCCGCGCCCTCTACCACGCCATGTCCGGCGGGGAGCGGCCCGCCGCCAGTCACCGGCGCCGGAGGCCGATCGAGCCGGACCTGTTCGATCTGCCGCTCTTCGCTGCCGGCGACAGGCGCCAAGGCTGACAGCTTGTGCAGCAAGCTGCTGCACAATTTACGATCTGTAGCAGGACAGTCGTCAATCCGGCTGAGATAAGACGAGGATTCCAGCGATGGTACAAGCACACCGCATGATCTGCCCCGTGCAGGACAAGAAGTTACGCATTGACCTGCCGGCGGATTTTCCTGACACGGACGAGGTCGAGGTCATCGTCCTCCCATTGTCCGCAGAGAAGGGCGTCAAGTCCGATACGGCCACCCAGGAGTGGCTGCGTGACCTTTGGGCCTGTGCTCCGGACTTTCCCGACCGACCGGCAGATCTGCCGCCAGAGCCGGTCGAGATACCCTGATGGCGCGCTTCCTGCTGGATACCAACACCTGCATCGAGATCGTCCGCGGGCGCCGTGAGTCGATAGCCGCACGGATTCGCCAGGAGGGTTTCGGCGAGCTTTCCATCTGCTCGGTCGTCTGGGCCGAGCTGTTGGTTGGCGCGCATCTGTCCAATCGCGGCTTCGATAAGGTGCGGGTAAGCCTGGAGCCCTTCCTGCGCCTCCCCTTGTTCCCCTTCGACCAATCCGCAGCGGAGCACTACGCGGAGATCCGTGCCCACCTTCAACCCTTGGGTCAACTGCTCGGCGAACGGGACATGCTGATCGCGGCCATCGCCCGCGCCAGGGGTTTGACCCTGGTCACCCATAACACGGGCGAGCTGGGCCGGGTCCCGGGCCTGCGGGTCGAGGACTGGGAGCAGGCGTGACACAAGCCACCACGGAGATCGTCCCCTTCTCCCTGAAGGATGCCCCTGCGCTGATCGAGCGCCTGCTGCCGGTGCAGAAGCTCTCGGTGGAGGCCTACAAGGAGCAGATGGCGGTTCACGGCAAGACCCTGACCGCGCTCGGGAGTTACTGGAAAGGCCGCAAGCCGCTCATCCTCAACAAGGCATGCATTTTGGGTTGCCTGTTGCCGGCCACCGAGAATCCGGCGCGGGACCTGGCGATCTACGAGCGGCTGATGGCCATGGACGACGAATCCTTCGTCGCTCGCTGGAAACGCCGGCCCCGTCCCAAAGAGATCCTCGCCGAGCTGTCCATTGCGCGTATCGATGACTTCTTCGAGGTTGACCCGCCCGGCATCCTGCCGCGCTCGTCCCCGGTGGACTGGTCGGACCCGGACTTTCGCGAGGTCAAGGTCGCCTGGCGCCCGGACCTGCCGGAGCTGGAGCGCCGCCGGCTAGAGGCCCAACTGCTCCCCGACGTTTCCTACCGTGACCGCGTCGACCAGGCTCGCCGCCCGGAGGAGGTCATGGATGCGGCTCACGACCACATTTGGGATGCCGTCAACGCCCATCTCGGAACCAACGCCCGATCCTTCCCGGAGCTGACGGAGCAGCTCGGCATCATGCGGTTCGGTCACCGCCCGCGGGTCGCCGACACCTTCTGCGGTTCCGGCCAGATCCCCTTCGAGGCAGCGCGGCTCGGATGCGACGTCTACGCCTCCGACCTGAACCCCATCGCCTGCATGCTCACCTGGGGGGCGCTCAGCATCGTTGGCGGCTCCGCGGAGAGCCGCGAGCGGCTCTCCCGCGACCAGCAAGCGCTGGTCCGACGGGTGCAGGAGCAGATCGACGCCCTTGGCGTCGAGACCGACGGCCAGGGTTGGCGCATTCGCTCATTACTCTATTGCATAGAGGTTCGCTGTCCGCAGACGGGCTGGCTGGTTCCTTTGCTCCCAAGTCTTGTCGTGAGTAAACGCCGTAATGCGATCGTTGTGCTGGTTCCTGACGAGAGCAATAAGCTCTATCACATTGACATCCGAAGCGGTGTTACGGCTGCAGAGCTGAAGGCGGCGGAAGCGGGCACTGTTTTCCGCGAGAGCAAGTTTGGAGACGCGTATCTGATCCATCGTGTTGCGGGAATCGAATACAAGACGAAAATTTCGACGTTGCGCGGTGACTATCGTCAAGAAGACGGATCTATCGCAAATCGCCTCCGACTGTGGTCGAAAACGGATTTTAAGCCGCGGGCGGATGATCTAATCCAGGAGCGTCTCTATTGCATACAGTGGATGAGGCCAAAGGTTGGGCGTAAGGGGTATGTCTACGAGTTTCGTGCTGTCACTCCGCCTGATCTGGATCGCGAGCGACTGATTGAGGAATATGTCGAACAGCATCTTGAAGATTGGCAGGAAGCGGGGTGGGTCCCGGATATGAGGATTGAAGTGGGAGCACCGCCACGATATCAAGGGTTGGATCTGGTAAGAGGCCGAGGCTGGACTCACTGGCACCATTTGTTTAATGCGCGGCAATTACTGATAGCTGCGTTGATAAGAAAGGAGTCGGGTGCTCCCGGAAGTATTCTACTCTGCCGGGCACTGAATCGGAGTTCAAAGCTTTCGGGTTGGGATGCGTCGCAAGAGGCCGTTAATCAAGTGTTTATTAACCAAGCCCTTAATACGCAATATAATTATGCATGCCGCGCCCTTCCGGCATTGGAAAATTTTCTTTCCATAGATAACGGCGATTCTGGGTCTATTGTGGAAACCGGTTCGTCAGTAGACTGTCGGGAAGCCGCTACAGTTACCTCGGTTGCCGATGTGTTTGTAACGGACCCGCCTTACGGAGACGCGGTAAAGTACGAAGAGATTACAGATTTCTTCATTGCATGGCTCCGCAAGGGTAAACCGCCCGAATTTAGGGACTGGGTTTGGGACAGCCGCCGGTCGATGGCTATTCAAGGCGAGGGCGAGGGTTTTCGGCGGCAGATGGTCGCTGCTTACAGGCGCATGGCCGAGTGCATGCCCGACAACGGCATCCAGGTGGTCATGTTCACCCACCAGTCCGGTGCCATCTGGGCGGACATGGCCAACATTGTCTGGGCCTCGGGGTTGCACGTGACGGCGGCCTGGTACGTCGCCACCGAGACGGACAGTGCGCTGCGCGCTGGCAGCCACGTGAAGGGCACGGTGCTGCTGGTGCTGCGTAAGCGCTCGGGTCACCACAAGACCACGCGCGACGATCTCGCCTGGGAGCTTCAAGAGGAGGTCGATGCCCAGGTCCAGGCCCTGACGGGTCTCAACCAGCAGGCCCAAGGCCTGTACCGGGACGAGAGCGTCTTCGAGGATGCCGACATCCAGATGGCCGGCTACGCGGCGGCCCTGCGGGTGCTGACCCGCTACGCGGTCATCGACGGCAAGGACATGGCCGCCGAGGCCCTGCGTCCCCGCGTCAAAGGCGAGACTACCTTCGTAGACGGGCTGATTGCGTTCGCGGTGGACACCGCCAATCAGTGCCTGGTCCCGGCCGGCATCTCCCGCGGCATCTGGGAGCGTCTCACTGGCGCCGAGCGCTTCTACCTCAAGATGCTGGAGTTGGAGGCTCGGGGTGTGCGCACACTCGACAACTACCAGAACTTCGCCAAGGCATTCAAGGTTCGCGACTTCCACGCCCTGATGGCAAGTCGCAAGGCCAACGACGCGCGTCTCAAGGGCGCGGTAGACCTCGGCCGCTCCGAGATGGGGGAAGGCTCTGAGTTCTATCGCTCGACCCTGCGCGCGGTCCTCTACGCCCTGATGGAGCTGGTCAAGAACCTCGATGGGGACGAGGTGCTACGCCATCTCGCCCTGAACACCCCGGATTGGTACGCCGATTCCAGCCAGAGGGACCTGGCCGCCGAGTTGGCCGGCTACCTGGCAAGCCAACTGGAGACCCTGCGCCCGGACGAGGCCAGCGCTGCCCGAGTGCTACGCGAGCTAGTACGCAATCAGCGGGTGGGGTGAGAAAATCCCGACGATTCAATTTTCGAGGCAAGTCCTATGACCGCTCGGCCCACTATGGATCAAGTGGCACCGCAAGACGCTTCTCCCCAGGATCGGGAAGGGATGCTGTTGGCGCTCCGCGATCTCAAGCAGGAGTGGCGCGATTCCCTCGGCATCGAGGAGATGGGGGTCTTCGGCTCCTTCGCGCGGGGCAGCGCCACCGAGGCCAGCGATCTGGACGTCTATGTCAGGACCAGGTCTCCGAACCCCTATCTGCTCGTCCACCTCAAGGAGGCCATCGAGGGCCGCGTGCATCGGAAGGTGGATATCGTCCGGCTGCGCGAGCGGATGAACCCCTTGCTCAGAAGACGTATCGAGCAGGAGGGCATCGATGTATGACCGGACCCTGGTGCTGGACATCCTGGGCCAGATCGATGGCGCCTTGCAGAAGGTTCGGGACCGCTCCCGCCGCATCGCCAGCGCCGATGAGCTGACGGCGACCCCGGAGGGCGAGGAGCGCCTGGACGGACTGTGCATGCTCTTCATCGCGATCGGCGAATCCCTGAAGAACCTGGACAAGATCACCGGTGGCGAGCTTTTCGCCGCTCATCCCGAGATCGACTGGAGGGGCGCCATGGGGTTCCGGGATGTGATCGCCCACCGCTACTTCGACATCGATGCCGAGCAGGTCTGGTGGATCTGCACCCACGAGGTGGGGCCGCTCTCCGAGGCGATCCGCCGGATGATCGACGAGCTTGGTGCATGACCCTTCGGCGCTTCTCGTCGCTGCGCGAGCCGCTGGACCACGCCTTCCTGCGGGACCGCCTCAAGTCCGCCAAGTCCTACAAGCGCATCGCAGGCTATTTCCGCAGCTCCATCTTCGAGCTGGTAGGGGAGGAGATCGCCGCGATCCCCAAGGTGCAGATCGTTTGCAACAGTGAGCTGGATGCCGCCGACGTGGCGGTCTCCCGTCAGGTGCGCGAGACCGCCCTCAAGGAGCGCTGGAACCAGGCCGCACCCGAGGTGGAGGCCCTGCTGCATGCGGACCGCTACCGTCGCCTGCATGCGCTGCTGACCAGCGGCCGGGTCGAGATCCGGGTCGTCCCCAAGGATCGGGTCTTCGTGCACGGCAAGGCCGGAGTCATCGAGGCGGCGGACGGCAGCAAGACCTGCTTCCTGGGCTCGATCAACGAGACGAAGAGCGCCTTCGCCAACAATTACGAGATCCTCTGGGAGGACCCGTCCGCGGAGGGGGTCGCCTGGGTGGAGGAGGAGTTCGATGCCCTGTGGGCGGACGCCTTTCCGCTGCCCGAGGCCATCGTCGAGGAGGTGCGGCGGGTCGCCGAGCGCGTCGAGGTCCGCTTCGAGGACACCGCGGCGAAGGACCTGCCGGCCGCCGCGCTGGCCGAGAGCCCCATCTATCGCGGCGGGGAGCAGCTCCAGCGCTGGCAACGCGCCTTCGTCGCCTTGTTCCTTCAGCACCGGGAGACCTACGGCAAGGTCCGGCTGCTGCTGGCCGACGAGGTGGGGCTGGGCAAGACCCTGTCGCTGGCAGCGAGCGCCATGGTCGCCGCCTTGCTGGACGACGGCCCGGTCCTGATCCTGTGCCCGTCGACCCTGACCCTGCAATGGCAGGTGGAGCTACAGGACAAGCTCGGTATCCCGAGCGCGGTTTGGTCGTCGACCAAGAAGGTCTGGATCGACCCCAAGGGGCATGTGGTCAAGACCCGCGGGCCGGAGGACATCGCGCGCTGTCCATTCCGCATCGCCATCGTCTCCACAGGGCTGGTCTTTCACGGATCGGAGGAGCGCAGGCATCTCTTGGAGCGCCGCTATGGCACGGTGGTCCTGGACGAGGCCCACAAGGCGCGCCGACGCGGTGCTCTGGGTCAGGAGCGGCAGGAGGCGAACAACCTGCTCGATTTCATGATGCGGATCGGGCTGCGCGCCCGACATGTCCTGCTCGGGACCGCCACCCCGATCCAGACCGAGGTGCACGAACTCTGGGACCTGCTGGCCATCCTGAACACCGGCGCCGACTTCGTGCTGGGTCGCGAGCCCTTCGCCCGCTGGGTCGGTTGGGAGAAGGCGCTGCCCATCGTGAAGGGGGACGAGACCCCGACCGACGAGCGCGATGTTTGGGAGTGGCTACGTAACCCACTGCCACCTGCCGACGAGGATGCCCTGTTCGCCTCGTTGCGCCTCCAGTTGGGGCTGGCCGAGCAGGCGTTCTTTACGGATCGGGGCTTCGGCTCCCTGGGCTTCCTGGAGCAGCAGGCCCTCGGCGAGGCGCTGGAGCCGGGATTTCTGCAATCCCACAATCCGGTGGTGCGTCATACGGTGCTGCGCCGGCGCCAAACCCTGGAAGACGCGGGCCTGCTGGAGCGTATCGGCGTGGTCGTCCATCCGGATCCGGACGCCCCGGCGACGGCCTACCCCGATGTCGGCTTCGCGGGTTTGGGTCTGCGGACCAACCATCCCTTCGATCTCGCCTACGAGGCCGCCCTGGCCTTCACGGATGCCTTGAAGAAACGCTCCAAGGCCGGCGGGTTCATGAAGACCCTGCTCCTGCAACGCATCTGCTCCAGCTTCTTCTCCGGCCGGGCGACGGCCGAACGGTTGCTGCGGCGGGAGCCGTTGGAGGATGAGGAAGAGTCCGGACTGGTCGAGGAGGCAGTAAGCGATCTCACCGGGGAGGAGGCGGATCACCTCAAGGCCATCGTCCGCGAGCTGTCCCGCCCCGAGGCCCGCGATCCCAAGCTCAATGCGGTGCTGTACTTTCTGACGGAGCACCGGCCGGGGGACAGGACTTGGCTGGAGCACGGCTGCATCGTCTTCAGCCAGTATTACGACACGGCCCTTTCGATGGCCCGGCAGCTCGCCGGCCTGCTGGGCGGGGAGCCCGTGGCGGTGTACGCCGGGGTAGGCAAGAGCGGCCTGTTTCGGGGCGCGGCGTTCGCGTCCGTAGAGCGCGAGGAGATCAAGGCCGCCGTGAAGGACCGCCGGGTCCGCCTGGTGCTGGCCACCGACGCGGCCTGCGAGGGGCTGAATCTCCAGACCCTCGGGACCCTGATCAACGTGGACCTGCCCTGGAATCCCTCCCGGCTGGAGCAGCGCCTCGGGCGCATCAAGCGATTCGGCCAGGCGCGGCGCAACGTCGACATGCTCAATCTGGTGTACGCGGATACCCAGGACGAGCAGGTCTACCGGGTCCTGTCGCGCCGCATGAAGGACAGGTACGACATCTTCGGCGGCCTGCCGGACACCATTGAGGACGACTGGATCGAGAGCGTCGAGCGGCTGGAGGCCATGATGGACGAGTACATCCACCTGCGCCGCAAGGCTCGCGACGTCTTCGAGCTGCGCTACCAGCCAACCATCGACCCGGACCGCGACCGCTGGGAGCGGTGCTCCCGGGTGCTGTCCCGACGGGATGTGGTGGAGCGGCTGTCGGTGCCCTGGTGATTGGGGGGCGGAGGAGTTCGTCGTGTTTGACCAAATCGAAGCATTCTTCGCCTTGACGGATCGCATAAAGCGGTGGCGCAGGTCGAAAACTGCATTAACGGATGAGTCTGTCGCATCTCGCTTCATCCGTCTGTTCGAGAGCCACGGGGTTCACCGCAATCAGATTCCTCGCTTCTTCGATCACGGTCTTCGACTCGCGGATGTGAAGGACGCCTCGGTCCTGTTGCCTCGGCTCGACGAGCCCATGCTGGACGATGCGTGCCGCCTATTCGCCGTGAGGCGCGAGTGGTTGGATGGAGCCGAGAAACGGATTTACCCCTGCCACGACTTCTATAAACGGCCAGATCAGTTCGCAAGCTTCGTCGACGGGATCGCCAGCGAGAACCCGCAGGGGGATATCGATGGGCTTCTGATCGTGCCGGAACCGCCGGGGCACGAGCCCGAGGCTCTGTTGATCATTGAGGAATCCGTCGGGTTTGTGGGAGACAAAGCGATTCGCCGCTTTCATCTCTGCAACAATTGGAGCTTCGCGTACTGGAAGGCGCGTGCCTATCTCACCGCCTGCGTGGCCATTGCCTGGAAGCGCGATATTCACATTCGCGGCATCTATAGTCCCGCGAAGGAGTTGAGCAAGATTGTCGAAGGCGAGAGTCTACTGGGCTGGCAAGGAGAGGGCTTACAGGCCATCCATGGGAAGCGCTGGGACGCCGAAGATATGGCTCTCAAACCGGAGGTCTATCTGCGCGGCATCGACCCAGAGCGGCAGCGGTACGGTTTGCGGGCCGCATTGGAGCTTTGGCTTGACTTGGACGGCCAGGGGCTGATGGACACCGGGCTTGATGTCTCTGGCGTCCGTGAGCGGTTCATAGCTGAGCGCAAGAAGTATTGAGGATGCGTATGCGTCCAGCCAACTGCATCTTCCCCGCCCACCGCGGCCACGCGACCGGTCCCATGCGCCGGTCGGAGCGGATGAGATTTTCCCAGGGGTTTCGATACCGGCACTTTCAACAAGCGAGGCATGACCTCACGCGCCATGGACGAAGGCGGCAAACAGGAGCGCGAGCGCTTAGCACAATTCCGACGCCACGCGAGTGGACTCGAAACTCGAAACGACCCATCCATACCTTGCCGAATCGCTGGAACGGATAGCGTGGCGCTACGAGTTGGATGCGAAGCGTGAAGATGACGAGGCGGCCCTGAATCGGGAGCGATATTGAGAATTAGTGTGGGTGGGATCCGGCACGCCAGGACATCAGCTCTCGTGGTAGCAGCCGACGCTCAGTATCCCCGGGCCATCAGGCAGCACCAAGCCTGTCAGATTCCCCAAATTCCATGAAGGGGGCTCCATGCGGAAAAACGAATGCGCGAACCGGTCGCGTACCACCTTCCACTCCTTTGCCCGCGATTATCATAACAGGTTCCCGGCAACGGTATCGAGGATCGGCATTGATCGCACACATCTGCGCCAAGTCGTCTCCGCTCGGCTCCACGATGCACGCGGGGTGATAGTGCCACTCGCCGATGTAATAGGTGCGAAGCTCGCATGCCCATCGTGTGGCGAGTAGTCCTCGCAGTCCAGCCATGCCTCTGTGGAACCAGCTTGCGCCCCGGGCGGAGTCCTTCGGAGGAGGTAGAGCCTCCGTCACGAAGGCCGTCGATTGATCGTTCGTGTAGTGCCCCACCAGAATTCCGCCCGTTTCGGCCGCGCCAGAGCGGCTGCACTCTCTGTCGATCTGTCGCCACGATTCAGCGGTTAACCGAAGGGCATATCTCTGGCAGGGCGTGATCCAGTCGCGAGTTATCACGGAGCACTACCTTCGTCGGCGACGTTTGCATAGGTACTTGCCGTATCGACCTCAACCACCCGATAGCCGGCAATACCTTCGTCCAACGATTGCTCGAGGACGCGCAGTCCGTTCGCCCAGGTACCTTGGACCATGTGCTCCAGGTACTTCACGGTTGCGAGCGCCCCGAGCCAAACGTCATCGCATCGCGCAGGAAACAGCGGCGACCAGCAGCCAGCACCCTCGAGCGTCTCGCCCGCCGTCGACCATTGCGAGCGTTCTGCAGCGAGCCACGGTTTCACCGCCGCCGCGAACTCTTCGAGCGGGAATGCGCACGCCTGTGTTCCGAACAAAAACAGACGCTTGGCGGCAAAGCCCAATGATGCGGACATGAAGCGCCGTGGAATAGTCCACCAAGCCTCGCTGAGACGCCTGAGGACCTCGTCGTCGCCCGTGCAGTCCAGCACGATATCGATCGGCTCAAGTAGCTTCTGAAGACGGTCGCCACACGGTAACGAGTCCGCGTGTGCGGAGATCCTGGACATCGGGGCGGCGCCCTGGAGCCGCGCTGCGGTTGCCGTTGCTTTGTTGCGCCAAAGATCAGCCCCGACCAACGTATGACGCACAAGGTTCCCCGGTTCGAGGTCATCGTGGTCGACGATCAGAATGTCGGCGACGCCACCACGAGCCAGGATCTCAGCAACGGTCGATCCCAGTGCCCCAGCGCCGATGACGGCAATGGACGATTCTCGAACGTCCGCTGGGAACCTCCCACGAGCCTGGAGCCGGTCAGGGTGCCAGTTCGACGTCTTGAGATAGGGGAGCTTCTTGGTCCCTAGGAAAATGTCTCGTCGAAGCCGCGCGTTTCGGCCGACGAGATTTGGCCGAAATCCCTTCATGGGCTTGAGCGTCGTCGGGACATGGGGCGGTAGGATGGCCTGCCAGTGGACTTCGACAGGAGCCCCATTCCAGAGTGTCGGAATCGGGTATCCGAGCAGAACGATCACGGATTCTTTGCCGCCCGCACGGTGAGCCATCCAGCGAATGAACTCATCGACGTTTACCTTCATCCAGGTGCCGGTTCGTCGAAGCTCGGCCCAGGTGCCTGGGGTATGCCACGGCGGAAGAACAATAGGAGATGGCCACAGCCACCAGTATCCGACCCAAGGCTTGTCGGTGGGGTAATGACCGCGCCGGCAAACCCGGATCACATCGCCTCGCGCGTCGAGGAACTTCTCCGCAACGATCGTCTTCTCGAAGCCCGGCATCAAGGCCCACCGAACCTCACCGTACTGCCCGCTCCGCTCTTTCCAGCTTGACCAGGTGTCATGCCCCTCGTCGTGAACCACCCTGAAGCGAGTGTCCAGAAGCTCCGCGGGGCACTGCGGCACCTCGAACGGCTCGTCGTTCACCATCAACTGTTTATCGCCCGCAACATCGAGCCATCCGAGGCAGCGCTCGACGTGCCAGCGCAGCCGCTGCTCCATGTCGCCCTTCGGTTCCGGCCCACCAGCAAGTCGCCCGAGGCGTTGAGAGGGGCTGTCCAAGCAAGGCTTACCGGTACGCCAAGTGGCGTGCTTTGCGCTGGTCAGAATGTTGCGGTCTTGATGCGGAAACGTGTGAATCAGACCACCCTTCTGATCGGGGTAGATGCGAATGCCTCCTGCCGGGTATGAAGCATCTACGAGCGCGACCCACTTCGTCTCCTCAGGAACGAAGTCTGAGGGGTGCCCTGAGGTCAGTCGAAGTCGCACCGCCCAAGAGGACTCGGCCTCGACGAACTCGGGGGACGACTCGACTACCGCTCCGGAGAGGCCTGAGAGCGAACCTACTGCAATTTTGATGGACTCAGGCACCTCATCCACCAGCACTCTCCACTATGCGAACCGACCGGAGCCTGGTGCCGCCGGCTCTGTCGGTGTGGTGAAACCAGCTTTTTTCCCCGAACCGTTCTCTGGGGGCGCAGGAAACTTGGACCCGAACATCTCGCGCCAGAGTTCGCCGCTCTCCTTGCGGTCCTCGGAGTTGAAGGCACGCCTTGACAGTTCGGCTCCGACCTTCGCCTGGTCGTAGAACATGCAGAAGTCCTCGCTGCTGATGCGCTGGAACACATCATGCGACGGAACGCCGTAGTCGGGGAGCGTCGGTTTTCCCTTCAAGAGAGCCAGCACAGCGTAGCTGCTGACGATCGCCTCGAGCGTCTTCATCACCCCCTCTGCCACGGACTCAATGCCGTCTGGGCAGTGTTCGCCCACCAAGCGCTCAAGCGGAAAGCCCTTCGGGTGCGCCGGCTCTGCGTAGTGTGCCAGTCGCCACCATTTGATGCTCTTGACGACATTAACGAAGTATCCGTTGCATCGTGAGTTCTTATCACGAGTCCAACGAATTTGCTCAAGGGGATGGGTGTCACCCCACTCGTCCGCGTCGCGATCTGGAATGCGGAGTGGCTGTGCCTGCCATTCCGATTCGGCGGCGGCTTCATTGAGCAGCAACTTGGCATCGGAGCGCATGCGATGCTCGGGTGCCAACCAGGAGCGATGCAGTCGCCAGTCGCGAGCCTCGACAATATTCTCGTCAGAGGTAACTGCGTCCGACTGCAGGATTCCGTACTCCTGCTCTGCAGGGGCAGACGTTGGAACGACGTCGAGCTCGACGTAGCTCATCTCGATCCCGAACGACCGACCTTGTCGACGCCACTTGCCCTTGTAGTGCTTGTTAAGGAACGGCTCAAAGAGAGCGAGCGCTTCCTTCGGGCTGTACTCGTTCTCGTCCAGCTTGGTGACCACGATGATATCGACGTCCGAACGCTTGTCCCCTTTGGGACGCACAGCGGTGTATCGACGATAGCTACCCTGCAGGAAGTCGCTGACCAGGATCGGCTTAAGGGCCTCGTCCGCTTTGAGGCGCTCGCGCAGGGTCTTGTGCCCCATGATCAGTTGCTCTCGCATAGCCTTCGTTGGCCGGATCTCCTGCAAGAACGTGTTGAAATCAGACTGGAGAATCATTGTGTTGGGCCTCACGCTGATCCGCAATTCACCGCCCCTTTTGGTTGAGACTGTGCCACCGGTGGAGAGGTGATGCCGGTGAGCCAAAGCGGGCGGGAGCTTGCCCTGGGTTTCCCGCGGACATCACCGGCGGGCGGGGGCGGTACGGGTCGGGCAGAATAAGGGGACCTCAGAACAGCAGAAGGCCCGCCACGGTAGCCGCCGTGCGGGCCGGTGGCCGGTGCAACTGCGTTATGCGTGTGCGCTGACCGGCGGGGAGTACGTTAGCCAACGAGCCTGGGAGCAGGCAAGCCTGGCGCGCTGTCCGCTGCACCCCCAAGGGGGCTGTGGCTTCGCCCGCCACGGCACCTACGCCCGTGTCACCCCGCCCGGGACCCGGGTGGCCCGCTGGTACTGCCGCCGCGGACATCGCACCTTCAGCCTGCTGCCGGACTGTCTGGCGGCGCATCTCTCGGGGACCTTGAGCGAGGTCGAGGCGGTGGTGCGCGCGGTGGAGCAGGCGCCGAGCCAGGAGGCGGCCTGTCAGGGGCTGCGCCCGGACATCGAGCTGCCCGGGGTGCTGCGCTGGGCACGCCGGCGGGTACAGGCGGTGCGGGAGGCACTCCAAGCCCTCAAGGGGCTATTGCCGGAGCAGTTCCCCTGTGCGCCTACCCTGCTGGCCTTTGCCATCTGCCTCGGGGTCAGCGAGGTGTTGCTCGCACTGCGGCCCATCGGCGAGCCGTTCCTGCAGCACCTGCCCTCTCCGCTCGGATTCCACCCCCGGCGCGCGCCGGGGGGCAGGCGCGGCCGCGCCCGCCCACAC
>JBAPYD010000571.1:0-10968 GCA_049284555.1 Chromatiaceae bacterium
AAGGGCCCTTCGCCCTCCTGGTCCTCCGGGCCCCCGGCGCCGCGGAGCTGCTGCAGACCCTGGGCCTGAGCCGCGGACTGCGCACGGTCGATTCCCTGGGCCAAGCCCTCTCGGCCATCGCCCGGGAGTGCGGGGCCCTCTACCGCATCAGCGGCGACTGTTTCGCCCTGCTGGCCGATGTGACGAGCCCCGAGGCCGCCAAGGCCCTGGAAGGGCGCATCCGCGCGGAGGTTCGACTCACCCCACCCCCTGGAACCGACATCAAATCACGCCTGGATTGCGACCTGGGCCGGATCTTCGTGACCGACAGGGTCGGGACCCCCGGAGATCTAATCGACGACGCCTATCGCCTCAGCCTGCGGGGGTCTCAGTCAGCCCCCCCCGCTCCTGCGAGTCCCCAGAAACCCACCTCGCTCGCGAGCCGCGGCAAGCAATCGCCGGAGGAAGGCGATGCGGCCATGTCGGCGAAGATCGAGCATGCCCTGGACAACGACCGTCTCCTGCTGGTCTACCAGCCGATCGTCAGCCTGCTGGGGGACAATCAGGAGAACTACAGCGTCCTGGTTCGACTGATCGACGAGTCCGAGAACCTGGTCGAGGCCCGAGACTTCATCGGCCCCGCAATCCGAAGCGGATACATGGAGCGCATCGACAGATGGGCGGTCCGTCAGGCCACCCAGGCCATGGCCGAGAGTCGCCAGGCTGGCCATGCACTCAACTTCTTCGTCAACCTGGCAGAGGACAGCTTCCGCGACCCCGGCGTCATCATCTGGATCTGTGACTGCCTTCGGGAGTTCGACGTCCGCGGCAGCTGGCTCACCTTCGTCTTTCAGGAGGACCTGGTCGAGGCCAATCTGGCGAGCCTGACCCGGCTCATCGAAGGCCTGCGGAAGATCAAGTGCAGGGTGGCGATGAACCGGTTCGGCACCAGCAAGCACCCCGAGGCCATGCTCCAGGTCATCCCGCTCGACTTCGTGCTCTTCCAACCCGAGTACGCGCAAGGACTCGCCGACGACAAAGACAAGCAGCAGAAGCTGCTCGAGCTCGCCGGCCTGGCCCGGGAGTACAACGTCAAGACCGTGGTCACCGGGGTCGAGGAGGCACGCACCCTCACCATCCTCTGGAGCGCTGGTGTGGACTACGTCCAGGGAAATTTCCTGCAGCGGCCATCGGCGACGCTCGAGGTTTCCACGTCCACCTAGTGGAGCCGGGACGAGGGTCGGACGATCCGTCGCACCTCGGCTTCCTAGTCCTCAGTCCCCCCGCGTCCGGTGGTCCGCGTCGAACCCCGGGCTCCCCCCGAAGCTGGACAGGACGAGCTCCCGGGCCGAGTGTCCGGGCCCACCGCCGCGGACGCATCGGGTACCATTCCCGAAGCCCCCTTGCCCAAGGGCACGACCGCGCACCCCAGATCGACAAGTCATGTCCGAGGCGAGCCTCCCCCCGATCCGTCCAGATGCCCGCATCCTGTTGGTGCGGCTGTCGGCGATCGGGGACATCGTCTTCGCCTCGCCCCTCATCTCGGCCCTGCGGCGCGCCTGCCCGCAAGCGCACATCGCCTGGCTGGTGCAGCCGGAGTGCAGCGCGCTCCTGGACCACCACCCGGACCTGGACGAGACCATCGTCTGTCCCCTGGGCCACTGGCGGCGCCTGGGGCGGGAACGGCGCCTGCGCGAGCTCTTGGCGGGCATCTGGTCCCTGCGCCAGACACTCAGGCTACGTCGCTTCGACCTTGCCCTGGACCTCCAGGGGCTTCTGAAGAGCGGGCTGCTGGCCCGGCTGTCCGGGGCTCCGGTGCGCATCGGCCTGGGGTCCCGTGAGGGCAGCCAGTGGCTCATGACCCGCACCCTCCCCCGTGGCGGCGACTCCAGGCGCATCGGCTCCGAGTACCTGTCCCTGGCGCAAGCCCTGCGCCTGCCCGTGAGCTCCTTCGAGATGGCGGTTCACTACAGCCCCGCGGACGCGGAGTTCGCCCAGGAGACGCTGGTCCGGGAAAGGCTCTCTTCGGGCTACGCGGTACTTTGCCCCTTCACGACGCGCCCCCAGAAGCACTGGTTCGAGGAACGCTGGGTAGCCCTGGCGAACCGGCTCGGGTCCGATCTCGGCCTGGTGCCGGTGCTGCTGGGGGGGCCCGCGGACCGGGCCGCGGCGGAGCGAATCGCTGGCGGGGCCGAGGACCGTCTGGTGAGCCTGGTCGGTCGCACCAGCCTCACCGAGGCGGCCGCCCTCATCGATGGGGCCGACCTGCTGGTAGCGGTGGACACGGGGCTGGGTCACATGGGGATCGCCTTCGGCACCCCGTCCCTGCTCCTCTTCGGCTCCACCCGCCCCTACCTGGATACGACCCGCGCCAACGCCCGGGTGCTCTACTACCCCCTACCCTGCTCTCCCTGCAAGCGCCGGCCGATCTGCCACGGCGCCTTTACCTGCATGCGCGAGATCCAGGTCGCCGAGGTCCTGGCCGCGGCACGGGATCTGATCGGTAAGGAACCTTAGCCCCAGGGAAGCGCTGATTGATTGCGCTTCCCGCGCGGGCCAGGGGCAAGCGGCAACCTCGACCAACCGGTGCGGGGTGCGGATGGCGTACCGGCAAGGAGTATTACGATACTTTCATTGGTATGATAGAGAGGTCGTCACAAACAACCGGGGCCCTCGATGCGCCACCTCCCCCTCGGTTTGCTGCTGCTTGTCCTCTTGGGTCCGGCCCAGGCCCACGATTACTGGCTGGAGCCCCAGGGGGACGACTATCTCCTCTACCGGGGTCACCGCCACTCGGGCCATCAGGGACAGGATCTAGTCCCCTATGACCCCGCGATCCTCACCCGCGCCCTGTGCGCGGAGCCCAATGGGGCGGTCCGGGAGCTGGCGCCGTCCCGGACCTATCCCGCCCGCATCCCCGGCCCCTGCGCCGCGGTCGTGGTGGACGTGGACTCCGGGACCTGGACCCACACCCGCAAGGGCAGCCGCCAAGGGCCCGGGACCGAGCCCGGGTCGGCGAGCCGCACCTGGCGGGCCCTGGAGTCCGTGAAGCGGCTCAACGCCTGGGGACCGGGCCTGGGGCGACCCCTCTCCCAGGGCCTGGAAATCACCAGCCCGAGGGATCCCCTGGGGCTCGCCCGGGGCGACAAGCTGCGCCTCCTGGTGACCCTGGAGGGGCGACCCAAGGCGGGCGTCAGCGTCGCCTACGACGGCGACACCCGGGGCATGACCGGCGCCAACGGGCTCATCAACCTCAAGGCGCGCCATGGGGGGACCCAGGTGATCACGGCCAGCATCCAGGAGCCGGACCCCTCGGGCGGTCCAGACCTGCTGCGATCCGCCACCCTGCTCCTCGACCTCGAGCCATGAGGAGGTACCCATGCCCCGAGCATCCGTCCTCCTTCGAGCCAGGCGCGTCCCGCCCGTGTTGCTGGCCCTGGCCGCCTCGTCCGCGGGGGCCCACCACGGGGTCGCCGGCCTCGGTGCCGCCGGCCTCCAGGGACCCGGGGGCCCCATCGAGGCCGCCACCTCGGCCACCCTCCCCGCCGGCAAGGTCCTCACCTACCTCAAGCTGGACCATGCCCGCTACAAGACCTTCGATCCGGACCCCGCCAACCCGGAGAGCGACTACGCCAACTACTGGATGGCCGGCCTGGGCTATGGCTTCACGCCCTGGCTCTCCGCCTATGTCTTCCTGCCCTACCACGGCAAGGTGGACGAGCCCGGGGGCTTCGACACCCATGGCTTCGCGGACATGAGCCTCTTCGGCCAGCTCGGATTCAAGTACGACGAGGGATTCAGGCTCATCCCCGAGAACGAGAGCCTGGACGAGATGGAGGACTGGCACTTCACCGTCTTCGGCGGCCTCACGCTGCCGACGGGGAACGCGGACCTGCGGGATGCCGACGGCGAGATCGACCCCGGCAAATCGACCGGGTTCGGCTCCCCCAGCTATTCCCTCGGCCTCACCGCCACGCGCCAGCTCACGCCCCGCCTCACCTTCAACCAGGAGCTCTCCTACATCGGCTTCACCGAGAACACCTACGACGACGGCAACCGCACCCGATTCGGACAAGAGATCCGGGCCAACAGCGCCCTCATCTATCGCGCCTTCACGGATCTCAACCGCGAGCTCCGTATCGACCTGGCGCTGGAGGCCCACTATCTGCACTTGGGAAGGGACGAGACCAACGGCATCCCGGAGCGGGCCACCGGCGGCGATATCCTGTACGCACTCCCCGGCGTGCGCGTCTACTGGCGCAACCTCAGCCTCGGCGTCGGCTACAAGACCCCGATCTGGAAAGACCTCAACGAGCAGGACGAGCAGCAGGGGGGGGAGGGCACCGAGGCCTACCGGCTGATCCTGTCCTTTTCGGCCCTGTTCTGAACCGAAGGGGCCTTCTCGCGGCGAGCGATTGCGCTTGGACATGCCCATCCCGTGGCCCGGGAGCTATGATGTTCCCCTGCCCGCGTGACACTTGCGCCCCGCACCATGAACGATCTCTTCCTGCAGTCCGGGCCCACTGGGGCCGCCATCTTCTTCGACGTCCTCACCGATCTCGGGGTGGAGGTCATCTTCGGTCACACCGGAGGGGCGGTCATCCCGCTGCACGTGGAGCTGAACAAGCGGATGCGGCGAGGCGACCCCTGCCCCCGTTTCGTCCTGTGTCGCCAGGAGGGGGGCGCGGGTCATGCCGCCGAGGGCTACGCCCGCGTGAGCGGTCGCGTCGGCGTGGCGCTCGCCACCTCGGGTCCGGGCGCCACCAACCTGACCACCCCGATCGCCGACGCCTACAAGGACTCGATCCCCACGCTTTTCATCACCGGCCAGGTGCCGAGCCCGGCGATCGGCTCCGACGCCTTCCAGGAGGTGGACACGGTCGGGGTGACCCGCCCCATCTCCAAGCACAATTATCTGGTCAAGGACGTGGCGGATCTCGAGTGGGTGCTACGGGAGGCTCACGCCCTGGCGCTCGGGGGCCGGCCGGGGCCCGTGGTGGTGGACATCTGCAAGGATGCGCAGCTCAGCACCCGAGCCCAGGTCAATCCCGCGCGGCGTCGCCATCGGGAGTGGCCCCCCTTCGACCGGGAGGCGGCGGACACCATCCTCGGGGCCCTGGATCGAGCCCAGCGCCCGGTGGTCAAGGCCGGCGGCGGCATCATTCACGCCGACGCCGCCGAGTCCCTGTGCCGCTTCGTGGAACGATTCGACGTCCCCGTGACCACCACCTTCAACGCCCTGGGCGCCATCGCGTTCGACTCCCCCTACAACCTGGGGATGCCCGGCATGCATGGCAGTATCCCGGCCAATTACGCCCTGCGGGAGGCGGACCTGATCCTGACCCTCGGCGGACGCTTCGACGACCGGGTGGCGGTGCGCGGATTCGCCGCCGGCAAGCAGATCGCTCACGTGGACATCGATCCGTCCGAGATCGACAAGACGGTCACCACCGACCTGCACCTGGTCGCCAGCCTCGATGCCTTCCTGAGCCACGCCCTGGCGCACGGCCGGTCCTCCTCCCACCCGGACTGGATGTCCCGGATCGCCGAATGGCGTCGTCAGATGCCCAAGCCCTATCTGTCGACCGCGGACCATCTGAAGCCCCAGGCGGTGATCGAGGCCATCTCCGAGCAGACGGGGGGCGACGCGACCCTGGTGACGGGGGTGGGCCAGCACCAGATGTGGGCGGCCCAGTACTACCGGTTCCGCCGACCCCGCCAGTGGGTCAGCTCCGGGGGGCTGGGGACCATGGGATTCGGGCTGCCCGCGGCGATCGGGGCCTGGTTCGCCGACCCCGGCCACCCGGTGGTCCTGATCGATGGGGACGGGAGCTTCCAGATGAACATCCAGGAGCTGGGGACCGTGGTCGCGCACCGCATCCCGCTCAAGATCTTCGTCCTGAACAACAGCTACCTGGGGATGGTGCGCCAGTGGGAGGACATGATGGACGGCGGCCACCACTACGAGACCTGTCTCGCCCGCACCGCCGAGTGCGAGCCGGATTGCACCGACATCGACGAGGCCTGCCGCCGCCAGATCCCCAACCTGACCGGGCTCAAGTATGTCTACCCACGGCTGAGGACGCTGCGTATCCGCAGCTCCGCGGAGCTGGAGGCGGGCATCGCGACCGCCCTGGCGGACGACCATCCGGTGCTGGTCGACTGCTGGGTGGACAAGGCGGAGAACGTACTCCCGATGGTGAGGCCCGGCCAAAGCCTGGAGCAAATGATCGAGTCCTGAGGCCCCCGACCCGGGCATTCGGATCGGGCGCGAGGGCGTAGAATAGGGCCCGCCCCGGGACCACCTCCCGCGACCCCAGTCCGCTTCGCCTTGAGCCCCGATCCGAGAACCCCAGACGCAACCGGCTGGTGGGGCCTCCTCCGGCCCCTCCTCTTTCGGCTCGACCCGGAGCTGGCCCACGACATCACCCTGGGGCTCCTGGCCCGTTGGTCGGCCCGCTTCGGCGGACACCTGCCGGCGCGGGATCCCGCTCGCGCCCCTGGTCTCGGGCGCCGGCTCATGGGGCTCCACTTCCCCAATCCGCTCGGGCTCGCGGCCGGTCTCGACAAGGAGGCCCGAGCGGTCCCCGCCTGGCAGGCCCTGGGATTCGGGTTCGTGGAGGTCGGGACGGTCACCGCCCTCCCCCAGCCCGGCAATCCGCGGCCACGGCTGTTCCGGCTGCCCGCCGACCAAGCCATCGTCAACCGCATGGGCTTCAACAACGGCGGCGCGGAGGCCATGGCAGTCACGCTCCAGCGCCTGCGTGCCCGGGGGTGCCTGGAGGTGCCCCTCGGGGTGAATCTGGGCAAGTCCAAGGTGACCCCCGTGGAGCAGGCGCCCGAGGACTACCGGATCAGCTTCCAGCACCTGGGCGAGCTGGCCGACTACGTGGTCGTGAACATCTCCAGCCCCAATACCCCCGGATTGCGGGACCTGCAGCGAATCGACGAGGTGCGGCGCATCGTCGACGCCATCCACGGCCCCAATCAGCGACTTCTCCAACCGCGGCCCTTGCTCCTGAAGCTGGCCCCGGACCTCTCGGACGAGGACGCGATCGGCTGCGCGCAAGCCGCCATGGACGAGGGTTGCGCCGGGCTGATCCTGACCAACACCACGATCCGCTTCGAGGGTCTGACGAGCCCGACCGAGAGGCTGAGCGGGGGACTTTCCGGCCAACCCCTGTTCGGGCGCAGCACCGAGCTGCTGCGCCGGGTGCGCGACGCCTTGGGCAGCGAGGCCGTCCTCATCGGCGTGGGCGGGATCATGGGGGTGGGGCACGCCCGCGCCAAGCTCGCCGCGGGGGCGGACCTGATCCAGGTCTACAGCGGATTGATCTACGGGGGACCGGGTCTCCCGCGGCGACTGCTGCGCGGGCTGCTTGAGCAATAAACCCCACCCCGGGGTGGGGCCGCCGGGGACCGCCCCGTCAGTCGTTCTTCCCCTTTGGCACACCGTCCTTGGCGGTGGATTCATAGGGGAAGCGCACGTGGCCGAAACGAATCACGAGAACGCCGATGGCGATGACCAGGATCGCCACCGAGGTGGCGATGATCGCCCACTCGGACATTTCCTTCATGTCCAGGATCAGATGCCGCGCCAGGGCGACCATCGCGATGTACAGGGGCATGCGAATCGGCAGGGCACCCGACTCCAGGTACACCGCCACCATGGTGAGGACCTCCAGATAGATGAAGAGGAGCAGGAGGTCGGCCAGGGTGACCTTCCGCGCCGCGATCATCTTCGCCACCTCCTCCACCCCCGCGACCAGGGTCGCCAGGGCGATGACCAGCAGACCCGCCATCTCGAGCCAGAGAAGGGATCGGCCTGCGGCGCGCAGGATGCGGGGATCGGTCTGGTGATCGGCCATGGCGCGAGCTTATCCGAAGTCTCCCTGGCCAGCCAGGTCTGGACCCAGGCCCCGCCGGCCCCCTAACCTAGGGCGCGGCGCCCCGGCCGACGGCGACGATCGCCTGGGCACTGACACCAGATTTCGGCGCGCGGAGCCCCTTCATGAGTCAAGCACTTCGCGAGGCGGTGGCACGGCAGCGGCTGCTGCTTCAAGGCCTGCTCGCATCCCCCTTGGAGCGGCTGGCCCGTCATTGCACGCGGGTGTGGCCCAGCCGCGAGGCCCTCGAACGGCAGCTGACGGAGGCCCTGCCCGGGCTTCCCTCCTGCAAGTACCTCTACGCGCTGGACGCCAGGGGGCACCAGATCACCGCCAACTGCGCCCGCGCCGGGCTGGACACCACCCAGCACGGACGCGACCGCAGTGACCGGCCCTACCTGGCGGACGCGCTCGCCGGCCAGCGCTTCACCCTGTCCCAGGCCTATATCAGCCGCAACGCCAGGCGCCCCTCACTCACCGCCGTGCAGCACATCGAGTCGGCCAAGGGTGACCTGCTGGGCTACCTGGGCGCGGACTTCGACCTGCGTGAGCTCCCCCTGACCCGGGAGCTCTACCAGCAGCCAGATCAATGGGTGCAGCTGAAGGGGGACCCGGCGATCCGCGGCGGGCTGTTCGCTCAGCAGCGGGTGGAAAGCCTGATGGACGGCCGGATCGACGAGGTCCTCGACCTGCTGGTGGAGCTGATCGCGGTCCACGGGGTCTTCCACGGCAAGCTGCACTTCTCCAGCTCCCGGGGAACCCTCTGGCTGGTTGACGACCCCTACCGCTTCCGGATCCTGGACATCGAGGACCTCACGGATCCCGCCATCTGCCTCGCGTACCCCAGCCGGCCCTACCCGGCGGACGCCGCCATCCCCCTGGAGCGGGTTCGCGAGGTCTTCAGGACCTTCAAGGCCCTGCGCTTCATGGACGAGACCATCTACCTGCGGGCCGGCTCCCTGAACATCTTCAATGGGATCGTCGGGCTCAATTTCTCCTGCGACGGCTCCCACTACATGCCGTGGCACGAGTTCCTGAAGAAAAGTCTGGGCTTCTGGCTGGGTACGGGCGAGACCTGCGCCCTGGGGGCCGAGCCCTGATCGCGGGGCCTGGCCCAATGCCGCGCGCCCCCTGGGTTAGTCGCCGGCGTCCATGACGGCGTCCGCCCACGCGGCCAGCTCGTCCAGAAGCTCGAGTCGCGCAGGGTCGTCGGCATAAACCTGGCTCAGCTCGGCAAGACGCAGCTGGTACCGGTCGAGGGTGATGCTCCCGCCCCCCTGGGGATCGGTGAGCCGCTCGAGCCGATAGGCGTCCCAGTCCTCCCGCTCCTGGGGACTCAGGGTCTCCGGCCAATTGCGGGCCCGGTATCTGAGCAGCATCTCGGGCAGGCGCGGATCCTCGAATCGAGGCCCCGCCCCGGCGAGCTCGGCGGGGCTCAGGCCCTGGAGCCGCTCGAGCAGGCGCCGGTCCCCGTCGCCGAGCAATCCACCCGAATAGAGCATGAGGTCGGGGTCCGTTTCCCCGGGTCCCTCGTAGGGCCCATGGGCGGCCTGGACCCGCTCTCGGATGGCCGACGCCTCGGCGGCCGCGGCCTGGGCCCGGCGCGCCACCAGGCTGGGGTCGATGGACCAACGCTCGGCCGCTTCGGGGGTGAGGGTCCCCATGGGGACCAGGATGGGGGCCCGGTTGACATGGACGGTCTTGAGCGGGATGCGCGCGGTACCCTCCGGGAGCGCGGCCGAAGGCGTGAAGAGGCGCGAGCGGATCTCCTCCACCGGGAGATCCAGGAGCACGGCTGGATCCTCCCGCAGGTCGAAGCAGATGACCCCGTTTCCGTTGGTCGGGTGGGGTGCGACCGGCACCACCGGGGCGATGCAGCCCTCTGAGGCCGGATAGCGAGCGGAGACGTGCAGCAGCGGCTGACCCTTGCCGAGCAGCTCGCGCACCCGCCGCTTGTCACGAAGCGTCAAGGCGTAGGCGAAGAGCCGCGGCTGCACCCCCTTGATGAGGCGGGCCAGATCCAGGGTCGCCCGCACGTCCGCCAAGGCGTCGTGGGCACCCGCGTGGGCGATGCCGTTCGCCCTCGTGAGCTCCTCCAGTCGGAAGGAGGTGCTGCCGTCCTCCCGGCTCGGCCATTCGATGCCGTCCGGGCGCAGGGCATGGGCAAGACGCAGGGTGTCGATCAGGTCCCAGCGGGAATTGCCGTCGCGCCACTCCCGGGCGTAGGGGTCCCGCAACGTGCGATAGAAGAGATTGCGCGTGACCTCGTCATCGAACCGCATGCTGTTGTAGCCGACCCCGCAGGTGGCGGGTCGGGCCAGCTCGGACTCGATGCGGGCGGCGAACTCGGCCTCGATGACCCCCTTTTCCAGGGCCATGCGGGGGGTGATGCCCGTGACCAGGCAGGCGTCTGGCTGGGGCAGCAGATCGGTGGCGGGCTGGCAGTAGACGACCAGGGGATCGCCGACCACGTTGAGGTCGACGTCGGTCCGCAGCCCCGCGAATTGACAGGGGCGGTCCCGACGCGGATCCGCCCCCCAGGTCTCGTAGTCGTGCCAGTAGAAGGTTTCGGCCAAGGACCGAACCCCGCGGCCCCCGGGCCGGTCGACCCTAGACCTTTTCCTTGATCCGGGCGGCCTTGCCCGTGAGACCCCTCAGATAGTAGAGCTTGGCACGCCGCACGTCGCCCTTGCGCTTGATCTGTATCTCGGCCACGGTGGGGCTGTAGGTCTGGAAGACCCGCTCCACGCCCTCCCCATGGGACATCTTGCGCACCGTAAAGGCCGAGTTGAGTCCGCGGTTGCGCTTGGCGATGACGACCCCCTCGAAGGCCTGGAGGCGCTCGCGCTCGCCCTCCTTCACCTTGATCTGCACGACCACGGTGTCACCCGGATCGAAATCCGGCACCTGGCGGGTCATCTGCTCTTGCTCGAGCTCTTGGATGATCTTGCTCATGATCCTGTTCTCTCCCGGTCACACCCCGCCCCGCGCCCTTCGGATTCGAGGGAGTCGGGCAGGGTCTCAATAATCTCCGCGAGCAGGGCCTGCTCCTCTGGGGTCAGGGGCCTGCACTCAAGCAGCTCCGGACGTCTGAGCCACGTGC
>JBAPYD010000572.1:0-2702 GCA_049284555.1 Chromatiaceae bacterium
TGAGGGGCTCGTTGATGGTCACCCAGTGCTTGACCCGATCACCGAGCCTGCGCGCGACCGCCTCAGCGTAGTCGGCGAAATGCCAAACAGTGTCGCGTAGCTCCCAGCCGCCGCTCCGCTGCTCGAACCAGCGCAGGTCCCAGTGGTAGAGGGTCGCGAATGGCCGGATACCGCGCTCGAGCAATCCGTGGACCACCCGCTCATAGAAGTCCATCCCCGCCGGATGCACCCGGCGCTCGGGCGTCGACACCACGCGCGGCCAGGAGATCGAGAAGCGATAGGCCCCAAGCCCCAGAGCAGACATCAGCTCGAGGTCTTCACGGTAGCGTCGGTAATGATCGCAGGCCACGCTGGCGTCGCTGCCGTCCCGAATCCGGCCGGGACGCAGGGTGAAGCGGTCGCAGATCGACGGTGCCTTACCGTCCGCGTCAGGTGAGCCCTCGATCAGGTGGCACCCACCACTTGTCGCTCGCGCGTCATCTCCACGCGCTCCACTGCGGAGCCGTCAACGCCGTTGGCGCAAAGTTCGACCCGTACCGCGTCGGGGTCGAGATCATCGAGATGCACCTGTGCTTCGAATGCGTACTGCTCGGCCTCGGATTCGACGTTCACTTCGCCGAAACGCAGCGCGGCCCATTGCTGGTGTAGAGCGTGCCGCCAGGCGACCATGTCCACGCCGATGGCGCCTTGGTCGGCGGCTCGTGCAAGGTAGGCCGAGGCGGCGGGGAGGTAGTGTCGTTCGGTGTAGTCGCGCACCGCGCGGTCGGCGGAAAAGCGCGGCGTCAAACGCGCCATCCTTTCCCGCATGCGCGCCACCCAGGCGGTGGGGATGCCGTCCTGATCGCGGCGCGATAGAACTCGGGGATGACTTCCCCCTCCAGTAGGTTGTAAAGCGCCTCGGCTTCGGCGGGGTCCCAGGCAGGATCGTCGCCATGTTCCTGGCCATCGCCCAACGCCCAGCCGACTTCCGGTGCGTAGGCTTCCGCCCACCAGCCGTCCAGTTCGGACAGGTTGATGCCGCCGTTGACCAGCGCCTTCATGCCGCTGGTGCCACAGGCTTCCCAGGGACGGCGCGGCGTGTTGAGTATCCTCGACTAGGAAATTCAGTGGCGCCGGATTGGACTGCTGGATGATGACCTCGCTTTCGATCAGGAGCTGGCTCGCAGTCGTATCGAAGGTCGCGATCGCCACGGAGTTGTCCTCCACGTCGCGATGCCAGCACAGGGTCGCGGGGGGCGTGATCGTCAACGACGAGGATTCGATCCACAGCTCGTGGCTTTCTCGCGGGCGCAGGCGCAAGGCATGCGGCTCGAGCCGCACCTCGGCGGGGAAGTTGTAGTAGGTGCGATGGAGGATTCGATAGCGCTGCATGAGTCACCGGCTGCTGCCAGGACGGGGATTGCTCGCCTGGCGTTGAAGGTTCAATTGGATCCCGAGCACGCCTCGATCCTACCAAGCGCGCGGCGCAGCAGCCGATGGATGGCGAATCCGCCCTCCGTCCCCAGAGACGCCTCGGCGAGCTGCCGTGCCCCTTCGGTACCTGGCAACGCCTGAAAGATCCGTTCTGCCGGCCCCCGCAGGCCATGGCAGAGGGTCGAGAAGAGGTACAGCAAGAACAGGGTGAGGCCGAAGACGCTGAAGCTCGCGATGCGTATCCGCCCGCCAGCGGCGTCGCTGATCGCCACCACCACGGCGGCGCCACTCAGGGCCAGCACCGCGCCGGCAAGATGGGAGATACTGTTGGAGCACACGCTCTGATACATCTTGGCACTCACGATGCGCTGGCAATTGTCCTGATCAAAATCGGGAGATACGGAGTGATGGTCATCCTGCCCATCACCAGATCGCCTTTCAACTGAAGTTTCTTGGTTTCAGTTAGCGAGAATATTAGCGAGCACGAATGGGCACCCGCATTAGCCATTACTGAACTACTAATGGATATCGACTGTGAATAGGAAAGTGCTTGTTTGCTGCTCCATTACGGCGCCCTATCGTGTCGGCGTCGCATGTGATTAAACAAGCCGGGAAATCCCCCGGCTCTGCCAATTTGCTCTGCGGCTCCAGCACCCGCGCGGCGATCATCGCCAACACCAGATCACGCGCGTGCGAGGGCTTGCGGTCCAACAGCGTCGCCAGACACAAACGGCTCATCGCCGAGGTGATAGCCTTCACCGCCCCATGGGCGCGCGAGCGGATGATCTCGAAGGGGCCCTCGGCCGGTGCCAGCGCCTGCCCTTTGAGCACCGCACGGATCGCCTCGGCCTGCGGCAGCGACAACGACGAGAGATTGGCGATGGTGCGCTTGATGATGCGTTTGCCGGCCTCGATCATAACTCCGCCCACCGCCGTCAGGCCGGCAGTGCCAATGGGGTCAGATAGGGCCGCTTGGCGGGGCGCGGTCGGCGCTGCCGTGGCGGCGGCGGGAAAGAGACCTGCCTGAGCACGTGCTCGAATAGCGGCGGGTGGGCCCGCCCGAAGAAGCGCTCGGCGGCGATCGTACCGTCGGGGCGGAGGATATGGAAGTTGTGGATGGCGGTGAGGGCGCCCAGCTTGCGGTCGCTGAGGCGATGACAGCCGTGATAATAGAGCGACAGGTGGCCGTTGCGACCTTCCACGCAGGAACTGCTGCGCTGGAACAGATCGGCGCAGCCCCCGGCGACCTCCTCGATGCGTGTGCGAAGGGCGGGCGCGAGTGCCTGTAG
>JBAPYD010000573.1:0-14644 GCA_049284555.1 Chromatiaceae bacterium
ACGATATCTACCCTTACTCATGGGGACACCTCCGATCTGCCGGTTGATGACACCTTCGAGTCAAGCACTCGACGGCCGGGTTATGAGGGTCCCCACTTTTTTTCTTTGGGTATAACTGACTACAGGAGCACCCGCTCGATGCCCCCGGCCTGGACCTGGGCGAGGAAGCGCTGCTGCCAGCCCTCTCCCAGCATCCGTCGGGCCAATTCCACGACGATATAGTCGGTCTGGAGCCCCGTGTCGTCCGCATACCTGGCAAGGCCCTGCTGACAGGCGGGACAGGCGGTCAGCAGCTTCACCTCGCCCCGATCGACCCGCTCCCCCCCCGTCAGGTCTCGGATTCCCGCGGTCAGCTCCTCCTGCTTGCGGAAACGCAGCTGGTTGGCGATATCGGGCCGGGCGGTTCCGAGGGTCCCCGCCTCGCCGCAGCAGCGATCCGAGAGCCGCACCTCGTCCCCGATCAGGGAGGCGGCCACCCGCAAGGGTGCATGGGTCTTCATGGGGCTGTGGCAGGGGTCATGGTAGAGGTACTGGGCCCCTGGGACACCCCCCAGGCTCACCCCCTTCTCCATCAGCCACTCGTGGATGTCGAGCAGCCGGCAGCCAGGGAAGATCCCCTCGAACTGGTAATCGAGGAGTTGGTCCATGCAGGTCCCGCAGGACACCAAGACGGTCCGGATGTCCAAGTAGTTCAGGGTGTTGGCGACCCGGTGGAAGAGCACCCGATTGTCCATGGTGATCCTGCGCCCGCGCGCCTCCAGTCCGGCCGCCCGCTGGGGATAGCCGCAGCAGAGATACCCGGGCGGCAGCACCGTCTGGGCCCCGTGCCGGTAGAGCATGGCCAGGGTCGCCAGCCCCACGTCCGAGAAGAGCCGCTCGGAGCCGCAGCCGGGGAAGTAGAAGACGGCCTCGGCCTCCTCGGCCGGCACGTCCGGATCGCGCAAGATCGGAACCTGGGTGCGATCCTCGAGCCTCAGCACCTGGCGGAAGGTCCGCCTGGGCAGCTCCACTCGGATGGGACGGCTGACCAGATCCACAACCTGGCTGGTCAGTGACGGCGGCCCCGTGGTCGCCGCCGGCTGGCTGATGCGCGAGCGGGTCAGACCCAGGGTACGGGCGGCCGCGTGGGCCAGATTCATGCCAGCGAATCCCCACTGGGCCAGCCCCAGGCGCAGATACCGGATGGTGCGCGGATTGACGGTGTCAAGGAATCGCATGGCGGCCCAGGCCCCCGGGCTGAAGCGCTTCTGACCGCGGCTCGCGAGGATCCGGCGCATGCGCACGGTCACCTCGCCGAAATCGATATTGACGGGGCAGGGGCTCAGGCACTTGTGGCAGACGGTGCAATGGTCGGCCACGTCGTTCATCTCCTCCACATGGCGCAGGGAGAGCCCGCGCCGGGTCTGCTCCTCGTAGAGGAAGGCCTCGATGATGAGCCCGGTGGCCAGGATCTTGTTGCGAGGCGAGTAGAGCAGGTTGGCCCTCGGCACGTGGGTCATGCACTTGGGCTTGCACTTGCCGCAACGCAGACAGTGCTTCACGTCGTCATTCAGGGCACCGAGCTCCGTCTCCTCGAGGATGATGGCCTCCTGCTGAACGAGCCGCAGCGACGGGGTGTAGGCACCGGACAGGTCGGAGCCGGACATCAGCTTCCCTGGATTGAATCGCTGATCCGGGTCCACGCGCCCCTTGTAGGCCAGGAAATCGGCGAGCCGCTCGGGCTCCAGGTACTGGAGCTTGGTGATCCCGATCCCGTGCTCGCCGGAGACGACACCACCCAGGGACTGGGCCAGGGCCATGATGCGGTCCACCAGCCGCTCGGCCTCCTGGAGCATCCGATAATCCGCGGAGTGGACCGGGATATTCGTGTGCACATTGCCGTCGCCGGCGTGCATGTGCAGGGCAACGAAGATGCGCGAATCGCGGACACGGGCGTGGATCTCCGCAAGCCGCCGGCGGACGCCGGCGAGCTCCTGGCCGGCGAAGATCTCCTCGAGCCGCTCCCCCACCTCGCGCCGATAGGATTGGCGCAGGTCACGACGCAGCATCAGGGCCAGCAGGCTATCGCCCGGCCGCAACCGCTCCCGCTCGGAGTCCTCGAGGAGACCCACGTGGTCCGCGGCGGGCTCGTCGAGGCGGGCCAGGATCTGCTGCCAGCGCCCCCGCGCCCGTTCCACCACCTCCCGGGCCGCGTCCTGCTTGGCCGAGAGGATGGCGATCGCCTCGGCAGAGTCGTCGTAACCCCCCTGCCGCCTGGCCTCCGGCAGCCCCCCGGCGAGGTAGTCGAGGACCGCGCCCAAGATGGCGTCCTTGTTCTGGATGGACTGCTCGATGTTGATCCGCTCGATGCCACGGCTGTAGTCCGCCAGCCGCGGGAGGGGGATCACGACGTCCTCGTTGATCTTGAAGGCGTTGGTGTGGCGGGAGATGGCGGCGGTGCGGGCCCGATCGAGCCAGAAGCGCCTCCGGGCCTCGGGGCTCACGGCGATGAACCCCTCGCCTTCCCGTCGGGCTGCCAGCTCCAGGACCCGCTGGGCGGCCGCCCCCACCGCGGACTCGTCATCGCTGACCAGGTCCGCCAGCAGGACCATCTTGGGGAGCTCCCTTCGGTTGGCCTTGGTGGCGTAGCCCACGGCCCGGACATAGCGCTCGTCCAGGTGCTCCAGGCCCGCGATGCTCACCCCATCGAGTCCGTCCACATAGGCCTTGATCTCCACGATGGCCGGCACCGCCAGGTCCAGGTCGGCCCCGAAGAACTCGAGACAGACCGTGCGTCCGTGGGCGGGCATCCGATGCAGGATGAAACGGGCGGACGTGATGATGCCGTCGCAACCTTCCTTCTGAATCCCCGGTAGGCCGGAGAGAAACTTGTCGGTCACGTCCTTGCCGAGCCCCGCCTTACGGAAGGCGCCGCCCGGCAGCGTCAGGACCTCCGGCTCTCCCTTGGGAAGGCTCCCCTCCGGGCCGAAGCGGGTGATGCGAAAGCGCACCCGCGGCTGATCGTGGATCTTGCCCAGGTTGTGGTCCAGGCGCTCCACCAGGAGCCAGTCTGCCTCCGGGGTCACCATGCGCCAGGAGACCAGGTTGTCGAGCGCGGTCCCCCAGAGCACCGCCTTCTTGCCCCCGGCGTTCATGGCCACGTTGCCGCCGATGCAGGAGGCGTCCTGGGAGGTGGGGTCCACCGCGAAGACGAGCCCGTTGGCCTCCGCCAGATCCGAGACGCGGCGGGTCACCACCCCTGCCCCGCAATGGACCGTCGGCACCGCCTTGCCCACACCGGGCAGGGCAATGGGCTCCACACCCGAGAGAGACTCGAGCTTCTCGGTGTTGATGACCGCGGTCAGGGGACGCAGGGGCACGGCCGAGCCCGTGTACCCGGTCCCGCCGCCCCGGGGGATGAGGCTCAGCCCGCAGTCGATACAGGCGCGCACGATGGGGGCCACCTCGTCCTCGACATCCGGGGAGATGACGACGAATGGCAGCTCCACCCGCCAGTCCGAGGCATCGGTGGCGTGGGACACCCGCGCGAGGCCACCGAAGTCCACGTTGTCCACTCGGGTGACACCGGCGAGCGTCCGGCGCAGGCGCTCCCGGGCCCGCCGCTCCCGCTCGAACCAGTCCTTGAAACGCTGCACCGCGGCGCGGGCCGAGGCCAGGAGCTCGGCCGCCTTCAGGTTGTCGTTCAGGCGAAGCTCGAACTGATCGAGCCGATGTTCCAGGGCCCCGAGCAGCAAGCGGCGCCGGTCCAGGTTCTCCAGCAGATCGTCCTGCAGATAGGGGTTGCGGGTGACGACCCAGATGTCGCCCAAGACCTCGAAGAGCATGCGGGCGGAACGCCCGGTGCGGCGGCTGCCCCGCAGCTCCTCGATCAGGGCCCACTGCTCGGCCCCCAGGAGGCGGATCACGATCTCCCGGTCCGAGAGGCTCGTGTAGTTGTAAGGAATCTCGCGGATGCGCTGCTGGCTATCGCTCATGGGGTCGGTCGCCGGACTGCGGCATTTTGCACTGCACAAAATGGTATCTCAGTCGCGCGTCGACTTAGACCCCCAATCCTTAGGGAGACGCCTCGCACGCGCACGGCACGGACGCGGCCGGCGCAGCCCCTCGAGGACCGGGGCTCAGACACGACGCCCGGGCTTGGATGGACCGCGCCCTCGCACTAGACTGAGGCCGATCGGATCACCCTCACACCCAATCAAGAGGTCATCACCATGCGACTCCCGACTCTCCCGTCTGCCGTCACGCTCGTCGCCCTATCGCTCGCCGTCGGTGCCACCCAGGCGTCGAAGCTCGACGATGCGGTTTACTACCGGGAGGGGGTGATGAACATCTTTTCCTGGAACACCGACCAGATGGCCGCCATGGTCAAGGGCGAGGTCGCCTTCGATCGCACCGTCTTCCAGGGTCTTGCGGCCGACCTCGCCTCGGCGGCGGCCCTCAATATCCTGCCGGGCTTCCCGGAGGGATCCACCAGCGATGATAGCGACGCCAGGGACGAGATCTGGCTCAATTGGTCGGACTTCGAGTCCAAGCTCCAGAAGCTCCGCACGGAGTCGGCCGAGCTGGCGAAGGTGGCCAAGGACGGGGACGAGGCCGCCATCAAGGCCCAGCTCGACGCCACCCGCCGCGCCTGCAAGTCCTGTCACGACGACTACAAGCAGTAGCCCCGTCCCCGGGTGAAGCCCGAGCACGGGGTCTTCCTCGATCATCCCATCGAGGAGCTGGCCGGGCGCACCCTCGGGAACCTGGGACTGGGCGAGCTGGGCCGCACTGATCCGTCGGAGAAACAGCCACCGTTGGATTTTCCCGCGCCAGGCTCGGGTCCCGCACATGGAGCAGGACGGCGATAGACCATGATCGCACCAATGTGGGGCAGCGCCTCGTCGCGATGGCGGCGTGGCCTTCCCCGCTGGCGGTCCCCATATACTGGCCCGAACGGCGGCGGATCGGGTTCGACGGACTGGGCTCGGCATCGGCCCGGCAGACCTCGATCGGGCCGGGGACAAGACCCCGGCACCCACACGGTACGCCGGTGCAGGGAACAACGCCTCGCCCCACCGCTGCCGGCGCAACCCAGGCCCCGACACATATGGCACGCAACGTGCTTCTCGTGAGCCTAGAGGTATCAGATACGACGACCGAACGGGAGATACGCCATGTACACCGAGCAGCCCCAGTTGTTGGCCGAGATCGTGGAGACCGCACCCCAACCGGTCGATCGGGACAAGGCGCTCCGACTGCGCGGGGTCTTGACGCAACTGTCACTGCGTGACGAAAAGGTCCTATTCGAGCAGGCCCGATCAAGGTTCGATGAGTCGGGCCCCCGGGACCAGGATCGGCTTGGCGCCGCACAAGGACCCACGGACACCGTCCACTGAATCGATCCGGGAATCGCCCGATGGCTCCCGGCGGAGACGCGCCACCGACGGCCCTGCACGTCCGGCATTCGGCCCCACCCCCTCACTCCCAGCGAAACAACCGGGCCGCCAGGGTGAGGAAGGCTACCGCAAGTCCGAGGAGCAGCAGGATCTCCGGCAGGACATCCATCAGCCCGGCCCCGTCGATCATGATGCGCCGGGCGGCCTCGACCAGGTGGGTCAGGGGTGACAGCTGGGAGAGGAATTGGGCCGCCTTGCTGGTCCCCTCCATGGAGAACCACACCCCGGAGAGCAGCAGCAGGGGCCAGGAGATCAGATTCAGGATCCCGTCCGCCAGCTCTTCGGTGCGCAACCGGGCCGAGACGATGAGTCCCAGGCTGATCAGGCAAAGGGCGCCAGCCGCATAGACCAGGGCGAGGGCCGGGTAGGAGCCGCGCATGGGGAAGTCCAGAAGCAGGGCGGCACCGCCGTAGACCACGAGGCTGGCGCTCATCACCACCAGGAGTCGGGACAGGACCTGGGCGGTCAGGAACTCGAAGGGACTCAGGGGGGTGGCCTTGAGCCGCCGGAGCACCCCGTTCTTGCGGTAACGCACGATCACCCACCCCACGCCCCAGAGGCTCGAGAACATCACGTTCATGGCCAGAACGCCGGGAAGGACCCAGTCCGCGTAACGCACGGCGGTCCCGCTCAGGGTGCGCCGCTCCGGCGCCTGCACCTCGGCGACGCGGCCTTGCTGCTCGGCCCAGAGCAGGAGGCGCTCCGCCACATAGCCCTTCGGCGACTCCAGATTGACCCAGTAGACGGGAGGGACGCCTCGCGGATCCACCAGGAGGTCCAACTGGTGGTGCTCCACCTTCCGGACGGCGGACTCCCGGTCGGTCACGGGCACGAAGCGGACGTACTTCAGGCTGAGGAGGCCGGAAGCCCGCTCCACCGGCGAGGCGCCATCGGCGCTCAGAACCCCGATCTTGAGCTGATCCTCCGGCTCTCCGCTGAAGATGAAGGCGAAGGCCAGCACCATCAGGATCGGCATGACGATGTTCCAGCCGAGGCCGGCGCGGTCCCGGTAGAACTCCCGGTTGCGGGCGATCAGGATGGCGAGGATGCGGCGCCACATGGTTCAGGGTCCCGGTGCGGGCGCTCGCGTCACGATCGCAGGGCGTGGCCGGTGAGCTTCAGGAAGAGATCCTCGAGGTCGGGGCTGGAAACCCGCAGGTCTTTGATCTCCGCCCCCACCCGCTCCAACTCCCGCAAGACCGGCGGAACCTCCTCCGTGAACAGCTCGATCTCCCCCTCCCGGCGTGTCGCCCCCTGCGGGAGAGGCAGGGAGCCGGGCCAGGCGTCCGCGGGGAGGCGGATCACCGCGGCGGGGAAGTGCTCCCGCACCAGTCGGGCCGGCGCGCCCTGGGCGATGATCCGGCCCCGGTCGACAATGGCGATCTCGTCGCACAGACGCTCCGCCTCCTCCATGTAGTGGGTGGTCAGGATCACGGTGGCACCCCGCCGGCGCACGGTCTCGATCAGACTCCAGAAGTTGCGCCGCGACTGGGGGTCCAGCCCGGTGGTGGGCTCGTCGAGGAAGACCAGCTCGGGGTCGTTGACCAGGGCGATAGCCAGCAGCAGACGCTGGCGCTGGCCGCCCGAGAGCTTGCGGGTGTCCCGCGCCAGAATCTCACCCAGGTTGCACAACCGGATCAGTTCCTCCCGGTCCGCCTGGCGCCGGTAGAGGCTGGCGAACAGGGTCAGGGACTCCGCCACGGTCTGAAAGTCCTGAAGCGCGGTGGCCTGAAACTGGATCCCGATTGACTCCCGATAGGTCCGGTCCAGGGCCCGCCCCCGATACAGAACCTCACCCCCCTCCGGTGTCTGGATGCCCTCCAGCATCTCCAGCGTCGTGGTCTTGCCGGCCCCGTTGGGGCCGAGGAGCCCGAAACAGCGCCCGCGGGCCACGGCGAAGCTGACCCCATCCACGGCGCGGACGCCGGGAAAGGTCTTCACCAGGCCTCGGGCTTCGATCAGGATGTTCAAAGTGAGTGACGCGAAACGCTGGCGGCGGAAACAAGGCCCCGGCTTTCTGCCCGGTGGGCCGGCACGGGACCAGCAACCGCCCGTCCGATCCGGTAGCATTGTCCCAAGCCCGGACGGCGTGCGCCATCGCCGGGGTATCGACAAACGGCTAGCGATCGTCAACTGACGCGGGGAGGTGCCCATGGGCCTGCTCATCCTTGGTTTGGTGCTCTTCCTCGGGGTGCACTCGGTCGGCATAGTGGCCCCGGCCTGGCGGGAGCGCATGGTCGTGCGGCTCGGTGAGATCCCCTGGAAAGGGGTCTATGGGCTGCTGAGCCTGGTCGGGTTGGTGCTGATCGTCTGGGGCTACGGGCTTGCCCGCCTGGAGCCGGTGGGGCTCTGGTCCCCTCCCACCTGGCTGAGGCACGTCGCCCTTCTGATCATGCTGCCGGCCTTTCCACTCCTGCTGGCCGCCTATCTGCCCGGACGCATCCAGACGACCGCCAGGCACCCCATGCTGGCGGCGGTGAAGCTCTGGGCCTTTGCCCATCTGCTTGCGAACGGCAACCTGGCGGATGTCCTGCTGTTCGGGTCCTTCCTCGCCTGGGCGGTGGCCGACCGCATTTCGCTCAAGCGCCGCACCCCGCCGCCCGCCCCCGGGGCACCCCCGGGCGCGGCCAACGACCTCATCGCCCTGGTAGGGGGCCTGGTGCTGTACGGGGCCTTCATTGGCGGACTGCACAGCTGGCTCTTCGGGGTGTCACCCCTCGGGGTGCGCTGACCGGGCCACTCCCGGGGCGCCCCCTCGGGGGCCCTCAGGGCTGAACGGCCGCCAGGGCCTGCTGGGCGATGGCGAGCTCCTCGTTCGTCGGTACGACCAGGACCTGAACGGGGCTCTCCGGGGTACTGATCCGCCGTTCCCCCCGGTCGGACGCCAGGTTGGCGCTGTCGTCCAGTTTGATCCCCAGGCCCTCCAGATCCTCGCACGCGCGGCAGCGCATGTCCGCGTCGTTCTCCCCGATGCCGCCGGTGAAGACCACGGCGTCCACACGACCCAGCTCCGCGAAGTAGGCGCCGATGTACTTCTTGATGCGGTGGGCGGTAATGCCGATCGCCAGCTCGGCCCGGTCATCCCCTTCCTCGGCCAGGCGCTGGATCTCCCGCATGTCATTCACCCCGCACAGCCCCAGGAGCCCGCTCTGGCGGTTCAGGAGGTCCTCCAGCGTCTCGTTGTCGAGCCCCAGGTGCTTGCAGAGATAGAAGTGGATCGCCGGATCGATGTCGCCGCAGCGGGTACCCATGACCAGCCCCTCCAACGGGGTCATCCCCATGGAGGTGTCGATGCTCTTGCCACCCCGAATGGCGGTGGCGCTGGCCCCGTTGCCGAGATGCAGGGTGATCAGGTTGCACTGTTGGAAGGGCTTGCCGAGCAGCACCGCGGCCCGCTCCCCCACGTAGCGGTGGGAGGTGCCGTGGAAGCCATAGCGACGCACACGGTGCTCCCGGTACAGATACTCGGGGATGGCGTAACGGTAGGCGGTGCGGGGCATGGTCTGGTGGAAGGCGGTATCGAACACCGCCACCGAGGGCACCTGGGGAAAGAGCCGGCGGACCACCTCGATCCCGTCCAGATTGGCCGGGTTGTGCAGGGGGGCCAGGGGAATCATGTCCCGGATAGCCCCGGCGACCGCGTCGTCCACCACCGTGGGGGCGTGGAAGCGCTCCCCGCCATGGACCACCCGGTGACCGATCGCCGCGAGCTCGGAGAGATCGGCCAGGACCCCGCTCTGACGCAGTCCGGCGATGATGCGATCGATCCCGTCCTGGTGGCTCGCGATCGGCAGGTGATCCTCCCGGGTCTGCTGCCGACCCTCGCCGTCGAGCCATTTGGCCCTGATCTCCCCGTCCGCCTCGCCAATGCGTGTGACGGCACCGCTGGCCAGGGGACGCCAGCCCGCCGAGTCGAAGAGCTGGAATTTGATGGACGAGCTGCCTGAGTTCAGTACCAGCACCTTCACGGGGCGACTCCTTCGGCGATGTCGGCGAGGTCGTTGGGCGTGAGATCCGTTCCGTAGCCGTCGGACTGGGCCTGGATGGCGGTGATCGCCACCGTGTTGACGATGTCGGTCACCGTGCACCCCCGGCTCAAGTCGTTCACCGGCTTGTTGAGCCCCTGGAGCACGGGCCCGATTGCCACCGCCCCCGCGCTTCGCTGGACGGCCTTGTAGGTGTTGTTGCCGGTATTCAGGTCCGGGAAGATGAAGACGGTGGCGTGCCCGGCCACCTGGCTGCCGGGCATCTTGGACGCGGCGACGCTCGCGTCCACCGCCGCATCGTACTGGATGGGGCCCTCGATCTTGAGGTCCGGGCGCAGCTCCCGCGCGATACGCACCGCCTCGCGCACCCGCTCGACGTCCGCACCCTTCCCCGAGGCCCCGGTCGAATACGACAATATGGCGATCTTGGGCTCGATACCGAAGGCCGCCGCGGTCCCCGCCGAGGTGATGGCGATGTCGGCGAGCTGCTCCGAATCGGGGTTGGGGTTCACCGCACAATCCCCGTAGACCAGGACCCGATCGGGCAGGCACATGAAGAAGACGCTGGAGACCAGCTTGACGCCGGGCTTGGTGCGGACGGTCTCGAAGGAGGGCCGAATGGTGTGCTGGGTGGTGTGCATGGCCCCCGACACCATCCCGTCGGCGTCCCCGCTGTAGACCATCAGGGTGCCGAAGTAGCTCACGTCCTGAAGGGCGTCGTGGGCCATCTGCTCCGAGATGCCCTTGTGCTTGCGCAGATCGTGATAGATCTGGGCATAGCGGTCCCGGTCCGGGGAGGTCACCGGGTCGATGATGGGGATGTCGTTGAGCTTGAGACCCAGCTCGGAGATCCGGCGGCGGATCTTGTCTGGATCGCCGAGGAGGGTGAGATCCGCCACCTGACGCAGGGTGAGGATCTCGGCGGCGCGCAGGATGCGCTCGTCGGTGCCCTCCGGCAGCACGATGCGCTGGCGGCTCGCCTTGGCGCGCCGGATCAGCTCGTACTCGAACATCAGGGGGGTGATGCGCTCGGAGTGCCGCACGCTGATGCGGCCCCGCAGCTCCTCCACATCGACGTTGCCCTCGAACAGGCCGAGTGCGGCGGCGATCTTGCGCTCGTCCCCGGGGAGTATGGTCGCCTCGATGCGGTGGACGTTCAGGGCCGTCGTGAAGGTATCCGTGGGGACCGAGAGGACCGACACCTTGTTTCGGCGCAGACCCTCCAGCAGGCGCTGGACATTGGGCGCCGGGTGCAGGCCCCCCGTCAGCAGCAGTCCGGCGACCCGGGGGAAGGAGGACGAGGCGTCCGCCGCCAGGCTGGCCAGGATGATATCGGAGCGATCCCCGGGGGTGATGATCAGGCAGCCGTCCTCCACGTAGCCCAGGAAGTCGGGGATCTCCATGGCGGCGACCTTGTAGTTGGTGACCACCTGGTTCAGGGCGTCTCCCTCGCCGCACAGGCACTCTCCCCCCAGGACCTGGCGGATCTCGCCCACGGTCGGCATGCCGAGCGCCGGCTCCTCGGGAAGCACATAGACGTTCTCGCTTTCCGGCATCAGCGCCCGCGCCCGCACGCGCACCTGATCGGCGTGCTCGGGGGCCACCCCGTTGACCACGCTGGCCAGGAAGTCACCGCCCCGGTTGCGCATGGACTCGTGGGCCAGCTGCAGGGCATCGAGCGCCTCCTCGGGGCCACGCCGGAAGCCCTTGACCACCACCACCACGCTGCAGCCCAGGTTGTTGGCCAGGTCCGCGTTGAAGTCGAACTCCAGGCTCGGAACCAGACCATCGAAATTGGTCCCCGCGCACACGACCAGATCACAGGACTCCTCGAGGGTCTTGAACTTGTTCAGGATTAGCTTGAGCAGGTCGTCGTAGCGCCCGGCTGCGATCAAATGGCCCGCGGTCTCGGCGGTGCAGCCATAGAGCATCTCCGGGGAGAATTGCAGGTTGTAGCGGCTGAGCACCAACGCGCTCAGGTTGTCTTGCTCCACTCCCCTGGCCAGGATCGGCCGGAAGAAGCCCACCCTCCGGTTGACCGAGGAGAGCATCTCCATGAAGCCAAGGACCACGACCGACTTGCCGCTGCCGGAGCTGGCGCCGGCGATATAGACGCTCTGCATGTACAACCTCGATAGAAGAACGCGCCAGAGACCATTGTCTCCGGAATGCTGCACTGCGGAAACCTCTCGGAGTTCCCGGAAGGTCCCCGCCTCACCTGGAGTCCCGGGAGAAGGCGGAAGGCCGCGGCCCAGACCTCGGCAGACCACTCAGCCCGGGCCACCGACACCAGGAGCGGGATCTGCCTGCCCCCAGGAGGCGCCGGGGCCCCACGGGCGATCATGCCAAAGGTCCGCCGGGCACATGTTAAGGGGTGGTGACCCGCCGCCCGCTCCTCAATGGGCGACCTGCTCGCGCCACTGCCGGAACCGCTCCGTCCGATAGGCCTTGCTGTCCAGGTAGGCCAGCACATTACCCAGGCGGAAGAGACCCACCACCGAGTCGACCCGCAGGATCTCGACACCCTGCTCGTCGAAGAACAGGATGGAGGGGGCATAGAAGAGTCCAAGCTTCGCGGCCCACTCGCGGGCCGTGGTCCGTTCCCCCGACGGGGTGATCACCGGGGTGTCGGACCACATGTTGAGCTGAACCGTCTCCATGGCCTCGAAACGGCGATAGATATCGGGATCGCGCAGCGTCTGGCCGTGCAGGACGTCACAGGCATGGCAGTCCCCCTGCTCGAAGAACACCGCCAGCGGCCGGTCGCTCGGCATCCGGCGATCCAGGTTGTAGGGGGGGCGCGCGAACATGGGCTCGTCGTTCAGATCGACCTCGTCGAATACCATGCGGTTGTCGCCCCGGGCCAGGTAGTCCCGAAAGGATTCCCGCCGATAGTGACCGTCCGCCACGTACTCCAGGGCGGCGCGAAACTGGTAGGGCGGGTAATAGCCCCGCAGGCGCAGCCGGATCTCGCCGTCCGGTCCGTAGAACAGGATCGACGGGGTGAACACGGTGTCCTCCCGCTCCGCGAGCTCCCGTTCGGTGAGGGTCCGCCCCTGCAGGTCCGTGACCTCCGCGACCCCCCAGATGTCGATGGCGACGACGTCGAAGTGGGCACGGGTGTACTCGACGATGTCCTCGAGCCCGAAGTTGGTCCGCAGCAGCTTCTGACAGTAGGCGCAGCGACGCTGCCCGAAATAGACCATCAGGCCCCGCTTGCCCGCGCCCAGGGCCTCTTGCAGGTCCTGCCTGAGATCGAGAAAGCTCTCCTTGAACCAGTCGGGGTGCTCCAGGGGCTCCGCAAGAGGCCTGTCGTCGAAGCCGTAGATCTCCTCGTCGCTGGGCAGGTCCGCGCCCCGGGCGGCGGCGGCCAGGAGGAGGAGGGTGGCGCCCACGAGGGCCGGGAAGCGGGCAATGGAGCCTACCATGAGGTACCTCCGATCAGTGGTGGTTGTGGTCGCCTTCCCGGGCATGCCGGCCCCGTGCCCAGGGCGTCGCATACGGGCCTGGCGGGCCAATGCTACCCTCGTTGCAGGGCGGGGACGCGCTCCCTCGTCGGATCGAGCCCCCTGGGGAGCTGCTGCTCGAATGCCCGCCCGGAATTCGAGCGCCTCGTGCCCAGAGTCGCGCGGGAAGCGCAATACGTCAGCGCTTCACTAACCGCGCAGGTGGCGCTCCAGCAGCAGCAGGGCAGCGACACAGCGGGCCTCGTCGAAGTCCTCGCGGCCCAGCAGGGCATCGAGATCGGAGAGGGGCCATGCCACCACCTCGAGGGGCTCGGGCTCATCGCCCGGCAGCGGGCTCGGGTAGAGATCCCGCGCCAGGACGACCTGGGTATGGTGGCCGATATAGCCGGGCACCAGGGACAGCCGATGGATCAACCGCAGGTCCCGCGCGGCGTAACCCACCTCCTCGCGTATCTCCCGGTTCGCCGCGGCCAGGGGATCCTCTCCCGGCTCGATGATCCCCTTGGGGAACCCCAGCTCGTAGCGATCGGTACCCGCGCTGTACTCGCGGATCAGGAGCAGGGTTTCTGGGTCGCGCAGGGGCAGGATGAGGACCGAGTCGGACCCGCCGGGGATCCGCTCGAAGCTGCGCTGGACCCCGTTGGGGAACAACAGGTCCACCTGCTCGATGCGAAAGACACGGCTCTCCGCGACCAACCGCCGACGGAGTATCTTCGGACGCGGGGGCGACGACTCGGTCATCGGGTTAAGCTTGGCTGCGCAGGTAAAGGGGCCCACCGCGGGCGCCGCGAACCACATTCAGGGGTCGGAGCATGATCGACTGGAGCGGCATCGACAGCGTCTTTCTGGACATGGACGGGACCCTGCTGGACCTGCACTTCGACAACCATTTCTGGCTGGAACACGTCCCCCGGCGCTATGCCGAGGCCCGGGGACTCGGCCTGGAGCAGGCCCGCGCCGAGCTCCTCGGCCGCTACCGCAGCCTCGAGGGGACGCTCGAGTGGTATTGCGTGGATCATTGGAGCCGAGAGCTGGGGCTCGACATCGCGCTCCTCAAGGAAGAGGTGGATCACCTGATCGCGGTGCATCCCCATGTCACCGATTTTCTCGAGGCCCTGGCGGAGCGCGGCAAGGGGCGGGTCCTGGTCACCAATGCCCATCAGAAGGCGCTGGCCCTCAAGATGGACCGGACCAGGCTGGCCGGGCACTTCGACCGCATCGTCTGCGCCCACGATCTGGGGCTCCCCAAGGAAGACCCCGGTTTCTGGCACCGGCTTCACGCCATCATGCCCTTCGACCCCGTGAGGACCCTCTTCGTCGACGACAGCCTGAGCGTCCTGCGGGCCGCCCGGGGCTACGGGTTCGCCCGGCTCATCGCGGTGCTGGAGCCGGATTCGACGGCACCCCGCCGCTCGGTGGACGAGTTTCCGGCCATCGCCAACTTCTCCGAGCTGCTCCCCGGGCTTGGCCGCTGATAGAGGCTCAAGTCGTTCCAGAGAGGAGCGCCGGCTCCCGGGACTCCTCGCAGACGCCTCAGGAGTCGCTGGAATCGACCGAGACGGCGCTCAGAGGCGGGGCTTCGTTGGCCGCTGACCCGGCCGGCTTGGGCCGGCGCCGACGGCGGCGCTTCTTTGGTTGATCGGCCCCCTCGACCGAGCCCGGAGCCGGAGACTCACCCTCTGAGCCCGTCGGCGGGTGAGAGGTGAGGGCCGCCACCTCCGGGGGACGCGTCGAGCGACCGCGGGGCCTCGAA
>JBAPYD010000574.1:0-10391 GCA_049284555.1 Chromatiaceae bacterium
CCCCCGGGGCGACCGCGTAGCCCCGACCCCTGGGCCCCCGGCCCTGGGTCCTCGGCCCTCGGGCTTCATCTCCTCCCCGCCCGACGCCGCTCCAGACGCTCCACGAACTCGCCGATCACCTGGCGATAGAGCCCCTCGCCCAGGACCCCATCCTCGACCCCCGCGTCCAGGCTGGGGTTGTCGTTGACCTCGATCACCACGGGCCCCTCGGGGGTCTCCTTGAGATCGACCCCGTAGAGCCCGTCGCCGATCAGGTCCGCCGCCTTGAGGGCGGTGCGCACCACGGCCTTGGGGGCATCGGCCACGGACAGGGTCTCGAACCCGCCCTCCTCGTGGCGGCCGTCCGAGCGATGGTGGACGATCTGCCAGTGGTCCCGGCTCATCAGGTACTTGCAGGCGAAGAAGGCTCTGCCGCCGAGGACCCCGATACGCCAATCGAAGGGGGTGTAGAGATACTCCTGGGCCAGGATCAGGTCCGACTCCTTGAGAAGCCGGCCGGCGATGCGGGTGAGCTCGGACCGGTCCTCCGCCTTGAACACGCCCCGGGAGAAGGACCCCTCCGGGATCTTGAGGACCACCGGGAAGCCGATCACCTCGGCCGCCTCCATGAGGTTCTCCCGGCGCAGGATCAGGGTCTTGGGTCTGGGGACCCTTTGGGCCGCCAGGAGCTCGGCCAGGTAGACCTTATTGGTGCAGCGCAGGATCGAGTCCGGGTCATCGATCACCACCATCCCCTCGCTGTCCGCCTTCTTGGCAAAGCGGAAGGTGTGATGGCCGATGCGGGTGGTCTCGCGGATGAAGAGCGCGTCGTACTCGGCGAGCCGGCTGTAGTCCTTTCGCTGGATGAGGTCCACGTTGACCCCCAGGGCCTTGCCGGCGCGCACGAACTGGGCGAGGGCCCGCTTGTTCGAGGGCGGCAGGTCCTCCGCGGGGTCGTGGAGCATGGCCAGGTCGTAACGGTAGGCCTGGCGTGCCCGGCGTCGGCGCCAGCCCTTGGAGAGATAGGACTCCAGGGCGGCGAAGAAGGGTCCGTCCCCGTCGGTGGTCACGGCACTGAGCGGCAGGGCCTTGATGGCGCCGATCCGCCAGGTTCCGTGGAGCCGAAACTCGACCTTGAGCACCGGGCAGCGGAACGTCTCGAAGATCTGACGGGCCAGGGTCTCGAGGCTCGGGACGTCGCACAGTCCGAAGCACAGGGTCAGCTCGTAGGCCGTGGGGGTGAGTACGCTGCTCTTGCGCCGCCCGAGCAGGCGCTGGGCGAGGGCGTCCAGCTCCTCGGTGTCCAGGCTGTAGATCTCCCGGCTCGAGAGATCCTGCATGGTGCGCACCGTGGGGATCACCTTGTGGCCCCGGGCCTCGGCCAGGAGGGAGCAGTAGTACCCCACCGAGAGGTACCGGTAGCTGCGGCACAGGTTGATGACCCGCAGGTCCTTCTTGGCGGCCAGCTCACCGCCGGCCAGGTAGTCCCTGGCGGTCACCACCGGAAGCCGCGGGAACCCGGGCTTCCAGTCGGACTCCTGCTCCACCAGCAGCAGGTGCTCAGCCATGGGGATCAGACCCCTTGGGGACGGACACCAGGACGACCGCCTGGAGGCCCGCCCGGCCGTAGCGGCTCATGCGACCGAACTCCTCCCGTTGAATCGGCATGTTCATGGAGTCCAGGGGCACCTCACCGCGCTCATAGTCGACGAAGGGGTCATGGACATAGACGAAGTGCTTGTCCAAGCCGGTCACCACCACCCAATGGGGAAACTTTTCCTGGTAGATGCGGTAGGAGCTGATCAGGACCATGGGCACGGCCCCGGCGTCGAAGCGCTCCGCCAGGGCGCCGAGCCCGAGGCTCTCATAATGCACCGGGATCCCCAGGCGCTGGACCTCCTCCTGCATATCCTCGTGGACGAGGCGCATCACCTCCTTCTTCTCGGGGCTGCGCACCGAGTCCACCAGGGGGACGCCGGGCTCGTTGATATAGACCTCCACCTCGAAGCCCCTCCGGCGGGCGGCCAGGGCCAGACCGAAGGGGCCGCAGCCCCCGTGACCGGAGGTCATGAAGATGGTCGTGGCCTCGCGCCAGATGCGCAGCTCCAGCTTGCGGTCCAGCATCAGGTCAGGTTGCAGCGCCTGCATCGCCATCATCAGGGAGGAGGAGCCGCAGGTGAAGTCCAGGGTCTGCTCGTAGTAGGGCACCCGCTGCAGCACGGGCATAAGGCCGGGGGCCAGGGCCTTCTCGTAGCGCAGGGCCTCCATGTGGTCCTCGTAGTAATCGGAGAGAACGCCGAAACGGCGGTAGCCGAGCCCCTCGAAGAGCGCCTGGGAGGCCAGGTTGTCCCGCCGGATCTCCAGTCGCATGTAGGCCCGGTCCTGCTCCCAGGCGGTCGCCTCCGCGGCGCCGACAAGGGCCCGGCCGACCCCCTGACCCCGCGCCTCCCGGTCCACCGCGATGGAATACAGGCGCGCCACCGAGGTGCCCTTGCTGAAGAGGACCAGGACGTAGCCGAGGAGGGATCCTGCGGCGTCCTCCGCCAGCAGGGTGCGGGCCCGGGCCCGGGTCATCATGTAACGGAACTGACGGCGCGTGAGCCGGTCGGACTCGAAGCTCTCGTTCTCCAGCCTCACCAGGGCCCCGAGGTCCTCGATCCCTGCTGGCCGAATCCGGACGGCCGCCTGGGGCGGTCCGTTGCCGGGCCCGGTTTCGGCAGGAAGCGAGATCGAGGCTGGATCGGGCACTGGCTCGGGACCCTCGGGCGGACTAAGCTCGAAGCAATCTACACCAAGGCGCGGACGGGGGCACCGCCGATCGGGCCCCAACGACGATCGCACCCCCTTCCCGGCAGAGACACACAGATGACCCAGGCCCCTCCCCTCGTCACCATGCTCCAGGGCCTCATCGGCACCCTGTCGGTGAGCAGCGTCACCCCGGCCTTCGATCACAGCAACAGACCCCTGATCGCCCTGTTGGCTGGCTGGCTGGAAGCAGCGGGCTTTCGGGTGGAAATCCTGGAGATTCCCGGACACCCGGACAAGGCCAACCTGCTCGGCACCCTGGGATCGGGACCCGGCGGACTGGTGCTCGCCGGCCACACGGACACGGTGCCCTTCGACGCCCCCCTGTGGTCTCACGATCCGTTGAAGCTGACCGAGGCGGACGGTCGCTACTACGGCCTCGGCACCTCGGACATGAAGTCCTTCCTGGCGCTCGCCATCGAGGCGGCGCGGGGCCTTTCCCCCGCGGACCTCAAGCGACCTCTGATGATCCTGGCCACCGCGGACGAGGAGTCCGCCATGACGGGGGCTCGGGCCCTGGTGACCGCCGGCCGGCCCTTGGGGCGCTACGCGGTGATCGGCGAGCCCACGGGCTTGCGCCCGGTGCGCCTGCACAAGGGGGTGATGGGTGAATCGGTTCGGCTCATAGGGCGCAGCGGCCATGCCAGCGACCCCAGCCTGGGCAACAACGCCCTGGAGGGGATGCACGCCGTGATGGGGGCCCTGCTGGCCTGGCGCGACGAGCTGAAGCGGGCCCATCACCATCCGGCCTTCCCGGTGCCCTACCCCACCCTAAACCTGGGTCACATTCATGGGGGTGACAATCCCAACCGGATCTGCGGCGAGTGCGAGCTCCACCTGGACCTGCGGGTGCTGCCCGGTCTCCAGGCCGAGGACCTGCGCGCCGAGCTCGCCCGCCGGGTCGCGCCGATCGCCGAGGAGCGGGGTCTCCGCTGGTCGGTCGAGTCCCTGTTCGAGCCGATCCCGCCGGTGGAGACCCCCGCGGGCTCCGAAATCGTCCGTGCCGGGGAGGCCCTCACGGGCCACGCCGCCGAGGCGGTGAGCTTCGGCACCGAGGCCCCCTTCTTCGACCGACTCGGGATGGAGACCCTGGTGCTCGGCCCCGGGGACATCGCCCAGGCCCATCAGCCCGACGAGTACCTGGCCCTGGACCGGATCCCGCCCACCCTGGAGCTGTTGCGCGCCCTGACCCGGCGCTTCTGCATCGATTAAGGGCAAGTCACCCCCTGGGCTTCCACCCGGCCCGAGCTGCTATGATCTCGATCCGATTCATCGACTTGTGGGCGGGAGCCACCCATGCGCTGGAGAACCGGTAGACGCAGCGACAACGTCGAGGACCGCCGCGACGAGGGCGGACTGGGCGCGAGCCCTTACGGCGCTCGCCGGCCCATGGGGGTGGGCCGCGTGGTCGGCGTGGGCGGCGGGCTCGGCGGTCTGCTCGTGGTGGTCGTGCTGATGCTGATGGGGGTGGATCCCGGCCAGCTCCTCACGGACGCGGGGCAGGCCCCGACCCAGATCGGAGGCTACGGGGACGATGGGCCCCAGTTCCGTGCCCCGACCTCGGGTGCCGAGGAGGAGCTCAAGGATTTCGTCTCGGTGGTCCTGGCGGACACGGAGGACACCTGGGGCGCGCTGTTCCAGGAGGGGGGCAAGCGCTACGTGGAGCCGGCCCTGGTCCTGTTCTCGGGGATCACCCGCTCCGCCTGCGGCCTCGGCGAGGCGGCCATGGGGCCCTTCTACTGCCCGGGGGACCAGAAGGTCTACATCGATCTTGCCTTCTACGACGAGCTGCGCAACGACTTCGGGGCCCCCGGGGACTTCGCCCAGGCCTACGTGATCGCCCACGAGGTGGGCCACCACGTGCAGAAGCTGCTCGGCATCTCCGACCACGTGGAGACCGCCCGCCGCCAGGTCGGCAAGGTCGACCGGAACCGCCTCTCGGTCATGCAGGAGCTCCAGGCGGACTGCTTCGCCGGCATCTGGGCCCACCATGCCCAGCGGACCCGCCACATCCTGGAGCAGGGAGACCTGGAGGAGGGGCTGAACGCCGCCTCCGCGATCGGCGACGACCGGCTTCAGCGCCAGACCCGCGGCTACGTGGCACCGGACAGCTTCACCCACGGCAGCTCCGAGCAGCGGGTGCGCTGGTTCAAACGGGGTCTGGTGGAAGGTCGGCTGGCCGCCTGCGACACCTTCTCCGCCACTGAGCTCTGAGGGCGGGCAACGGCAGAGACTGTGAAGATAGCGCCAGGAGAGTGCCTCGTAGCCCATATGGAGCGATAGCGAAATCCGGGATCGCGTCGATTTTTGCGGAAGCTTCTGCCAGTTACCGCAATAACCTGGATTCCTTTGCGAGATTGGCCGAGAAGTCGTTGTAGGTCGGGCTTCAGCCCGACCTACGCCCAGCATGGATTTGCTCGGCTGGCCGCCTCGCCCGATTGACTTCACAGCCTCTGCGCTCCATCCAGTCCCAACGGATGCCCTCGGCGCAAAGCGGCCGGGGCAAGTGCCCAATAGGATCAAGTCGGCAGATCAATCCCCTCGTGGGTACTAGAACCGCCGCGTCGGACTCCAAGACGGCCCCACAGCGTTCGGCTCCCGTGGGTCGGACCCGCTATCACCCTCCTCCGGCGGGGTCTGCCGGCGTACCCCGGGGACGATCATCGGGGCGTCTGCGGTGCGCCTTGCCTGGCGCTGGACCCCTTCCTGGCGCGGCAAGCCGCCGGCGCCAGGGCTGCGCACCCAGGGAGGAGGCACCCGAGAGCCCCTGTCGCCACCCTCAGGAGACACGGGGGCGGAGCCCCCGGGCACGGGCAGACGACTGCCAGGCCGATCGGATCGACCCGGATCCTGGGGGACGGGCCCCCAACGCCGCCCGTCGGGCATTCGGTCCATCACCCTCCGCCGGGGATCCGACACGGCGCCGGGCGGCGGACTCGCCGGGGGATGGCGAAGGACCCGCTGCGGTTGGGCCGGCACGACCGAGGGCGGCGATACCCGGGCCTGATCCGGCCCCCTGACGTACGGGATGTTCTGGGGTCCCGGGAACCCTTTGACCCGCTCCCGGCCAGGCTCCAGGACGGGTCCCGGCTTGGGCACTGACCGGGGCGGCCGAGCGTTCCGGTACCGGTCCGGCCCATCGTAGACGGGCCGCCGGTCAGGGACGACGATCGGGTATGGCTTGCGTCGATCCCGTGGCGCATCGCGCGGCACCACAACCCGCGGCGGCGCGTGGTAGCGGCCGCCCCAGGGACCCCGGTGATAACGGCTTCGCTCCCAATGGCCCCGATGCTGGCGGTAATAGTAGCCATCGTGCCAGTAGATGCCCGGGTAGCGCACGACCGAGTACAGGCCGGGCCCCGAATCGTAGGCGACGATCAGTCCGTCCGGATTGCGGTAGCGCTGCTCGTAGACGTAGACATCCCGCCGATAGGCGGGGTAGCCCGACTCCCAATATCCATCGGATTCCAGGGTCGTGCAGCCGCCGAGGAGCATGACAACTCCAAGGACCGGCACCAGACCCACCCTCGCTGCGGCGTTCCACATTTGCTTGCTCCGACAATCACTTTCCGACATTCGATCAACCGCGGCGTCCGCCCTACCCGGGGAGACGCTGATTTGTTGCGTTTCCCGTCCGGGCGAGGGATCGCCCGGCATTTTCGGTGGTGACACGCCACTGAAAATGGAGCGCTTCGAGAGTCGCGCCCCTCCAAGCGCGAGCTGATCGAATGCCAGGATGGCATTGGATCAGCATCTGCCTCAACGCAGCGATACGGATCTCCCCTACTCGATACGCTATTTTCCGGATCGGGGCTGAACAGTGGCTGAACGCCCCGAGCGCTCCGGATCCGTTGATGCGTGCCCCGTCGGGCTCGGATATCGCGCTCGAGACGAGGGTTTGGCGCCAAGGCCAGGGCTACGTAAGATGCACGGGGCCGCTCCGCACCGAGCCCTCGGGATCGGTCGGCCCCACGAGCCCGGCCCCAAACGGACCTGCCCGATCGCCGTCCATGCACCTCGACACGCAGTTTCTGTTCTCCACCGTCTGGCTGCTGCTGGCGGCGACCCTTGCCGTGGGGCTCTTCAACCGCATCGGTCTCGGATCCATCCTGGGGCTGCTGGTGGCAGGGGTCGCGGTGGGGCCTTACTCCCCCGGACCCGTGCTCACCCGGGACGTGGAGGCGGTACGCCAGTTCACCGAGCTCGGCGTGGTGCTGCTGCTGTTCCTCATCGGCACCGAGATGCGCCCCGCGCGCCTCTGGTCCATGCGCCGCGAGGTCTTCGGGCTGGGGCTGCTGCAGGTGGTGTTGACGGGGGCCGCCATCGCCGCCGTCGAGGTCTTCTATCTGCCGACCTGGCAGTCGGCGCTCATCATCGGCCTCACCCTGGCCCTGTCCTCCACCGCCTTCGTCATGCAGATCCTGCACGCCCGGGGCGAGACGGCGAGCCCCCACGGCATGGCGGCCTTCGCCGTGCTCCTGCTCCAGGATCTCGCGGTGGTGCCCCTGCTCGCCCTGATCCCCATCCTGTCGGAGCAGGGCCCCCTGTCCGCGGGGGTGCCGCTGTGGCAGCAGTTCCTGACCGTCGGGGCCATGATCGCGGTCGTGGTCACATTCGGGCGCTACGTGGTCCCGCCCGTCCTCGACCGGCTGACCCGGGAGCACAACCGCGAGGGGTTCCTGCTGGCGGTGATGCTGGCCGTCTTCGTCTCCGTGTGGGCCATGGAGAGCGCGGGCCTGTCCATGGCCCTGGGCGCCTTCCTCATGGGGATGCTGATGTCGGGCTCCCGCTACCACTATCAGATCCAGGCCCAGGTGGAGCCCTACAAGGGCCTGCTCATGAGCCTGTTCTTCGTGGCCGTGGGAATGTCCATCGACTTCGCCGCGATCGCCGACCACCCCTTGCGGATCACGGCCCAGGTGGTCCTGATCGTACTGATCAAGATACTGGTCATGCTGGCGCTCGGGCTGTTGTTCCGGCTGGGCGTCGCGGCGGCGATCCGGGTCGCCTTCCTACTCGCCCAGGCGGGGGAGTTCGGTTTCGTCCTGTTCGGCACGGCAAAGGGCCTGGGTGTGATCTCCGACGATCTGTTCGTCCTCGGCGTGGCCGTGATCTCCACCTCGATGCTCCTGACGCCACTGCTGATCAAGCTCGGCAATGCCCTGGCGGGCCGACTGGAGCCCGAGGAGGCGGCCATCGCGAGCGCCGCGGCGGGGACGCCCGCCGACGCGGCGGCTTCGATCAAGGGACAGGTGGTCATCGCGGGCTATGGGCGGGTCGGCCACAGCGTGGCCGTCCTGCTGCACCAGACCGGGGTCCCGGTCCTGATCGTCGACAAGGATCCGGCCCGGGTCGAGCAGGGGCGCGCGGATGGCCTGCCGGTCTTCTTCGGGGACATCTCTGACCCCCACCTGCTCGAGGCCATCCACATGGAGCAGGCCCCCCTGGTGGTGCTGGCCGTGGACCACCCCAGGACCGCCCTGCGCGCCATGACCCATCTTCGCAACAGCTATCCGGACCTTCCGGTGATCGCCCGCGGCAAGGACCTGGAGAGCGTGGGTCACCTGCTGGCCGCCGGCGCCACCCGGGCCTTCCCGGAGATCCTCGAGAGCAGCCTGCGCCTCGGTGCCGAGGCCCTCCAGATCCTGGGGGTGGCCGGAGACGACGTGGACCGTCTCGTGGAGGGCGTGCGCTCCACCCGCTACGAGGCGATACGCTGAGCGGGAAAATCCAAGACGAGTTCCCAAGCGCTCAGGGACCTGAAAGCCGGCCGCACGTCCCTGTGCCGCGGGATGCCCTGACCATGTCAGGACGCACCTACGGAGATGCTGATCAAAGGCCGTCCTGGCCTTTGATCGGCTCGCGATTCGAAAATGCGATTCCCGAATCGCTCCATTTTCAGTCACTCAAGGCGACTAAAAATGCCGGGCCGTCTTTGGCCCGGACGGGAAACGCAATAGATCAGGGTTTCCCTACCGGTGGCGGATGAAGTCGTAGATGTTCAGATAGTCCTGTCCGGGATGGTTCCAGGAATTATCGGAGCGCATGGCGTTCTTCATCAGTTCCCGGAAGTGGTCAGGGAACTCGTAATAGCAATCGATGGCCCGGCCGAGAGCCGATTCGAGCCCCTGGTTGTCGTAGATCTCGAAGCTGTAGCCATTGCGCTCGTGCAGGGCATGGAATGAATGGTCCTTGTCGAAGACGGTATCCGCAAGGCCGCCGACGCTGCGCACCACCGGGATGGTGCCATAGCGCAGCGCGATCAGCTGGGTGAGCCCGCAGGGCTCGAATTGGCTCGGCACCAGGATGATGTCCGCCCCCGCGTAGATGAGATGGGACAGGTCCTCGTCGAAGCCGATCTCCAGGTGGCAGTCTGGATTCTCGTTCAACATGTTTTTGAGGCCCCAGAAGTCGGCATTGATACCGTGATCCGGGCTGGAGCCGAGCAGCACGAACTGGGCCCCCTTCCCCAAGGAATAGAAGATGCCGTGGCGCACCAGCTCCAACCCCTTCTGGGGATCGAGCCGGCCGATGAAGGCGACGATCGGCTTCTCGTTGTCGGCGAGCATCAACCGGTGGCGGAGGGCCCGCTTGTTCTCGTACTTGCCCTCAATGGTATCGACGTTGTAGTGCACCGGGATGTGGTGGTCGATCTCCGGGTTCCAGACGTCGTAGTCCACCCCGTTGACGACCCCGCCGTACTTCATGTGATGGGTGTGCAGGGTGGACTCCAGGCCGAAGCCCTGTCCCTGCTCCTTGGTCTCGTAGGCATAGCGGGGCGAGACCGTGGAGACGAAGTTCGAGTAGACGATGCCACCCTTGAGCAGATTGATCGCACCCCGGTGGTGGTTGTCCCCCAGGCGCTCGTAGGCCATGAACCGCTCGGGTCTGTGCAGTCCCGTGGCGTGCAGCAGATCCGGTCCGGTGACCCCCTGGTGCTTGAAGTTGTGAATGGTCAGACAGACCCGCGGGTGATGCATGCCCAAGGGCTGATAGATCTCATACAGGAAGACCGGAACCAGAGCGGTCTGCCAATCGTGGCAATGGATGATGTCCGGTTGCTTGCCGGCCTTCCACATGAACTCGATGGCCGCCCGCGAGAAGAAGGCGAAGCGCAGCACATCGTCCCGGAAGCCATAGAGGCTGCCCCGGTTGAAGAAGTTGTCCTGGGAATGGGGCTCGATGAAGAAGCACTTGCGATCGTGCACGAAGCTGAAATAGACGGTGCAGTGGATGGCCCCCTCGTACCAGGGCACCCAGAGGTCCTGGTAGACCACGTGCATCTGGAAGATGTGGTCGTAGCGCAGGTTGTCGTACTTGGGCAGGATGATCTCGACGTGGTTGCCCCGGATGGCCAGCTCCCGGCTGAGACCGAAGACCACATCGGCGAGACCGCCGACCTTGGCCACCGGGGCCATCTCCGGCGTCACGTGGACGATGTAGAGGCTGGGCCGGGATTCGTAGTGAGGCGCAGGCTCGGACTCCGGCTCGGAACCCGGCTCCGGCAGCATTTCGGACCGGGGCTCTACCTCGAACTCCGACTCCGCCGGCGGCCGAACGGGGGGCTCGGCTCCGCTCGGGGCGGACGGCTCGGGCGAGGACGGGGC
>JBAPYD010000575.1:0-1986 GCA_049284555.1 Chromatiaceae bacterium
ATCCGTGCCCTCACCGCCGCCTACGAGGCGGAGGAGTCCCCGGCGGCGCGGGATGCCATGGCCCAGATCCTGGTGAACTCGCGCATGTGCGCCGAGGGACACAGGCCCATCTGTCAGGACACCGGACTGGTGATCGTCTTCCTCAAGGTCGGGATGGATGTGCGCTGGGACACCCACCTCGGTCTCCAGGAGCTGGTGGACGTGGGGGTGCGCCGGGCCTACACGCACCCGGACAACGTGCTGCGCGCCTCCATGGTCTCGCCCCCCATCGGCGCGCGCAGGAACACGGGGGACAACACCCCGGCCGTGGTCCATGTGGAGCTGGTGCCCGGGGACCGGGTGGAGGTGCGGATCGCCGCCAAGGGGGGCGGATCGGAGAACAAGTCGAAGTTCACCATCCTGAATCCGAGTGACGACCTGGTGGACTGGGTGCTCAGGACGGTCCCCACCATGGGAGCGGGCTGGTGCCCGCCGGGGATGCTGGGGATCGGGATCGGCGGCTCCGCGGAGAAGGCCATGCTGCTGGCCAAGGAGGCGCTGCTCGAGCACATCGACATCCACGAGCTCAAGGCGCGCGGGCCCTCCGACCCCATCGAGGCCCTGCGACTGGAACTCTACGAGAAGGTCAACGCGCTTGGCATCGGCGCCCAGGGGCTCGGGGGCCTCACCACCGTCCTGGACGTCAAGATCCGCACCTTCCCCACCCACGCCGCGTCCCTGCCGGTGGCCCTGATCCCCAACTGCGCCGCCACCCGTCACGTCGAATTCACCCTGGACGGCTCGGGGCCGGCGGAGCTCACCCCGCCCAGCCTCGCCGACTGGCCGAGCATCGTCTATGACGTCACCGCCGGCGCCCGCCGCGTGGACCTGGACACCGTCACCCGCGAGGAGATCGCCACCTGGCAGCCGGGGGAACGCCTGCTCCTGTCGGGGCACCTGCTCACCGGTCGGGACGCCGCCCACAAGCGGATCGTGGATCTCCTCGACAGCGGCCAGGGGCTGCCGCCGGGGGTCGATCTCGCGGGGCGCTTCATCTATTACGTGGGCCCGGTGGACCCGGTGGGGGATGAGGTCGTGGGGCCCGCGGGACCGACCACCGCCACCCGCATGGACAAGTTCACCGAGCAACTGCTGAGCCAGACCGGCCTCATCGGCATGATCGGCAAGGCCGAGCGGGGACCCGACGCCATCGAGTCCATCCGCCGGCACGGGGCCGTCTATCTGATGGCCGTGGGCGGCGCCGCCTATCTGGTGGCCAAGGCCATCCGCGGCGCCCGGCTGATCGCCTTCGAGGACCTGGGGATGGAGGCGATCCGGGAATTCGAGGTCGAGGACATGCCGGTGACCGTGGCCGTGGACAGCCGGGGCCAGTCGGTCCATCAGAGCGGTCCCGCCGAGTGGCGCTCGCGGATCGGCAAGATCCCGGTCCGCGTCGAGGCCTGAGCCGTGGGGACAGACATGGAAACTCACGGCGCCTTTCGCATACATCGGGACGCCCGCGGTCACCACGCCGGCATCGAGGCGCTTCCGAGGCCGGAGCCCGCCGCGGGCGAGGTCCTGGTCCGGCTCAGCTACTCCAGCGTCAACTACAAGGACGCCCTCGCCGGCACGGGGCGGGGCAAGATCCTCAGGAGCTTCCCGCTGGTCGGGGGGATCGATGGGGCCGGGGTGGTGGAGGAGTCCAGAGACGCCCGTTATCGGGAGGGCGATGCGGTGCTCGCGACCGGTTGGGGGCTCTCCTTCGATCACGACGGCGGCTATGCGGGCTATCTCTGCTGCCCCGCCGACTGGCTGGGGCCCATCCCGCCGGGGCTCGACCCCCGAAGCGCCATGATCCTCGGCACCGCCGGGCTCACGGCGGCGCTCGCGGTTCACCGGATGCAGGTCAATGGTCAGCGAACCGAGCTGGGCCCCATCCTGGTGACCGGCGCGAGCGGCGGCGTGGGCTCGCTCGCCATCGCCATCCTCACCCGGCTGGGCTACGAG
>JBAPYD010000576.1:0-9623 GCA_049284555.1 Chromatiaceae bacterium
CGCCGGTGCCACCGCGCTGGTCGACGCCATCCCCGCCACCTCGGGAGGCGCCGAAGGCGATGCGTCGCAGCCCCAGCTCCGCGGCGGCGTCCATGGCGGTCATCACGGCCTGATGGGGGGTGTTCGCATCCGCCAGAATCAACACCGGCAGGGCTTGGTCCCCAGGAGGGCGGTCGCCGAGGGCGCCATTGAGGGCTCGCACCAATGTCAGCGGGTTGCGGTCCACGACCGCGCGGTCGTTCACGAAAAAGTTTCCGGCCCGATCGATCAGGATGCGGATCTGTTCCTGCTCTTGGGCGGGGACATCCTCGCCCTGGGCCTGGGGCAGCTGCACCCGCAGCCGCGCCTCATCCTTGAAGGTGGTGGAGACCATGAAGAAGATCAGGAGCAGAAACACCACGTCGAGCAACGGCGTGAGGTTGATCTCAGGGGGCCGACGGCGGTAGGGGCGCAGATTCACGGGGCCTCCTCGCGATCGGCGCGCTCCCCCTTGAGGACCTCCACCAGGCGCAGTGCCTGCTCCTCCATGTCGAGCGCGATCCGGTCCACCTTGCTCTCGAGGAAGCGATGAAAGAGAAGGGTGGGGATCGCCACGGAGAGCCCTGCGGCAGTCGTGAGCAGGGCAGTGGAGATCCCCCCCGCCAAGAGTCCGGCATTGCCGGTGCCCGCGTTCATGATGACCCCGAAGATGTCGATCATGCCGAACACGGTACCCAGCAACCCCAGCAGCGGGGCTACCGAGGCGATGGTTCCGAGGGTGTTGAGGTACCGCCCGAGTTGGGCGACGACGTGACGACCGGCATCGCCGATGGCCTCCTTCATCACCTCCCGGGAATGGTTGCGGTTCGCAAGACCCGCTGCCAGCATGCGACCCAAAGGGGACGCCTCGCGGATCTCATCGACACGCTCGTCCGTAAGCTGGCCCTGACGGTAGAGTTGCCAGATTCCCGTCACCAGCTTGTCCGGCATGATGCGGGAGCGCCGCAGCGTCCAGCCGCGCTCGACGACAATGGCGGCGGCGATCACGGAACAGGCGGCGATGGGCCACATGAGCCATCCGCCGGCTTGCATCAACTCGAGCAAGGGAATACCTCGGTGCTTTGGGCAACGGCAGGAACCTGGCTTCCAAGCGCCTGACGCCGGTTCGGTGCCCTGCAGGAACCAGAGATCCGGGCATGATACTCGAAAGCGCGAGGCACCAAGTCCATGAGGGACTCATTCCGAGACCCGGTGGGTCCACAGCCGCCCGGCGCGCTCGCGCCAGGACCAGGGTCCGCGGACGGAGCCATCCGCGTCCAGGTGCAGCTCGATAGCCCCGCTCCTCCCGGTGTTCAGGGCCCGGATGCACCGTATCGCGACCCGTTCCCGAACCTCTCGAGCAGGAAAGCCGAAGGGGTTGGCATAGCCGGCGGAGTACAGCACCAGGCTCGGTCCCACCGCATCGAGGAAACGGGAGCCGGTGGAGGTGGCGCTCCCGTGGTGGCCGGCAACCAGCACGTCGCTCGCCAGCGCGTGCCGCTGCTCCCGTACCAGGCGCGCCTCGACCGTCCGGCCGATATCGCCGGGAAGGAGCACCGAGCGCCCACCCGCCTCGATGCGCAGCACGCAAGAGGCGTCGTTGCCCTCTCCTGGCAGGTCTCCCGGATGCAGGAAGCGGAAGTGCACGCCGGACCAGTCCCACCCCTGCCCCGCGCGGCAGGGCTCGACCGTGGCCAGCCTGACGGCCTCAGGCTCACCACTGAGGATCCGGGCGACCGGCAGACGCCCCAGCAGACCTGCCGCCCCGCCGGTGTGATCCCGGTCCGCGTGGCTCAGCACCAAGGCATCCACCCGCTCGACCCCGCGGGCGAGCAGGAAGGGGACTACCACCAGGGTGCCCGTGTTGAATCCGCTGTCGAATCCCGGGCCCGTGTCGTAGACGAGGACGCCGTCTCGCGTGCGAATCACGGCAGACAGGCCCTGACCCACGTCCAGCAGGGTGACCCAGGCCTCTCCCGATCCCGGCGCCGGGGGACGCAGGAGGAGCACCGGGAGGGCCAGGACCAGCCCCAACCAGCGACCCGGGAGGCCGCGGGGGGCGAGCAGTAGGCCCGTCCCAAGAGCAGCAGACGCCCAGACCCACCACGGGCGTTCGGAGAGACTCGCCGCCACCCAGGGCCAGGCCGCGACATGCTCGAGGCCCTGGATGCACCAGGCGAGCAGATCTGCGACCCAGACGAGCGGCGCACCCAACCCTGGGATCAGGGAGAGCAGGCTCGTCGCCAGGACCATCGGCAGGAGCACGAGACTGAAGAAGGGCACGGCGACCAGGTTCACCAGGGGCGAGATGAGGGACGCCCTCCCGAACAGGGCGAGCAGCAGGGGCAGGAGCCCGATGCCGACCGCCCATTGGGCACGCCCCCAGCGGGTCCAGAGGTCGCGGCCCGGCAGGCGCCCTCCAAGGGCGAAGAGGAGGACCGCCACAGCCCCGAAAGACAGCCAGGCTCCGTAGGAAAGGACCGCGCCGGGGTCCACCACCAGCACGCCCGCGAGGGCCAGACTGAAAGCGTGCCACGGCCTCAGCGTGCGCGCCCAAATCAGGGCAGCGAGGACCACCGCCAGCATCACCAGGGCTCGTTGAGTCGAGACCGCGAAGCCCGCGAGTCCCGCGTAGGCCAGGGCCGCGAACATAGCACCCAGCGCCCCTGCCCGCGGCGCCGCAAGGGCAAGGACCAGGCGTGGGCTGAGACCCCACAGCCAGCGCACCAGGAAGTAAGCCGCCGCGGCGATGAGACCCACGTGCAGACCGGAGATGGCGACCAGGTGATTGGTGCCCGTGCGGGTCAGGATCTCCCAGTCCTGGGGCTCGAAAGCAGAACGCTCGCCGATGGTGAGGGCCTGGACCAGTCCGAGCGCCGGATGGTCCTTGAGGACGCCCGAGAGGTGCATCGCCAACTTCTGACGCAAGCGATCCAACCTGTGGCCACCGGGCCCCGGGTCCAGGAGCAACGGATCCGTGCCGGCCTTGCGCAGGTTTCCCGTGGCCGCGACCCGCTGCTCGAACAGCCAACGCTCATAGTCGAACCCCCCGGGGTTGGAGAACCCGTGGGGCGGCTTCAGCCGCGCTGGCAGCCGCCAACGCTCCCCCACCCAGAGATCCGCGGGGCCACGGTACCAGGACAGCCGTACCAGGCCACCGAAGGGGACCTCCGAGAGCCCGCCGTGACGATCCTCGACCAGGGTTCGCTCGACACGGAACAGAAAGCGCTTCGCGAACCCGGTGTCGGCCGGGATCGACGCGACTCGCCCCTCGATGATGAGGGGCCTACGCACCAGGTCCTCCGGGAACGGAGACCAAGCCAGGGACCCCGTCTGGAGAAGGGCCCACAGGACGCCCAAAACGGCAAGGCCGAGCACATTCGCCAGCCGCAACCAAGGAAGCAACAGCGAGAGCAGGGCCAGCACCGCCAGGGGAAGAGCGACCCAGCGGGGTGGTACCTGCGGGAGCAGATAGAAGACGGCCACGCCAACAGCGAAGGCGAAACCAAGGGACGCCAGGCTCAGGGAAGGCGCGCCGCGGACCTTCCGAGCGGCCCCATCGGACTCGCGCGGCTCCCGGTGCCCGCCACTGCGGACTTGGGGTCGATGGTAGTCGTCGTACCCGCCGGGTGCTTCGGACGTGGAGCACCAGCTCGAGCGTGGCGGTGCGGCGCCCCCTTTCACCGTAGTCAGACGACCGCAGACGGGCCCGACAAAGGAATTTCTTGGTGCGTCCCGTATACTTCCGGCCCGACGCTCCTCCAAGAACCACGCCGGGTGGTCATGTGAAACGCTGGCTGAGGCGCAACATGCCGAACCCCAGGGCCATCCGGGAGAACCGGAACCTCTCGGTCTTCGGCAAGCTGCTGCACGACCCCAACCTTTGGCATCTCAACCGCCGCTCTGCCGCGGGTGCCTTCGGGGTCGGCCTCTTCATGATGTACATGCCGCCGATCGGCCAGATGCTCATGGCGGCCGCGGCGGCCATCCTGCTGCGGGTCAACCTGCCGATCTCGGTAGCCCTGGTGTGGATCACCAACCCCCTGACCATCCCCCCGATGTTCTACTTCGCATACCTGGTGGGCTGCGCGATTCTCGGCGCCCCCGCAGTCGATTTCAGCCTGGAGTTCTGGGCCGATTGGCGCAACTGGATTGCCGTGCTCAGCCCTCTGGGCGTTGGCATGCTGGTGTGTGCCACCGTGTGCTCGGCGGCTGGATACTTCGGGGTGCAGGCCCTGTGGCGCTGGAACCTGATCTGCGAGATCCGCCATCGCAAGGAGCGCTTTCAGTCCATGGGCGGGCCCACCGCCGCCATCTCTCCCAAGGGAGCCAAGGCCAGGACACCGTCCTCCAGGCGCCAAACCTGATCCATCCGCGCCGCCAGCCGCAGGTCGTGGGTGACGACGATGAGGGCGGTGCCGATGTCCGCGTTGAGCTCGAGCATGAGGGCGTAGACCTGGGAAGCCGTGTGGCTGTCCAGATTGCCGGTGGGCTCGTCGGCGAGGAGACAGGCCGGGCGCGTCACCAGGGCCCGGGCAATGGCGGCCCGCTGCCGCTCGCCCCCGGAAAGCTCGGAGGGCTTGTGGCGGCCTCGATGCCCGAGCCCAACCCGCTCCAGCACGGCGGCTGACTTCCTCTTCGCCTCGGCGGGCGACTCTCCGCCGATGAGCAGCGGCATGGCCACGTTCTCCAGGGCGGTGAACTCCGGAAGTAGATGGTGGAACTGGTAGACGAAGCCCAGGTGCCGGTTGCGCAACCGACCGCGCCGCACCTCCGAGAGCCGCCCCACGTCCTGCCCCTGCCAAGTCAGGGTCCCCGCGGTGGGGCGCTCCAGCCCCCCCAGACAGTGCAGCAGGGTGCTCTTACCCGAGCCGGAGGCCCCGACGATGGCCACTCGCTCCCCGGCCCTCACCTGGAAGTCCACCCCCTTGAGGACCTCCACCTCCAAGGGTCCCTGGCGAAAGGTTTTGCACAGGCCCTGGGCCTGGAGCACCGTCCCGGCCGGGTGTACACCTCCATCACTCATAGCGCAGGGCCTCGGCGGGTTGCGTGTTGGCAGCGCGCCAGGCGGGGTAGAGGGTGGCGATCACGGACATGAGGAAGGCCGCCGCGGCGATGACCACGACATCGGACCCATGGACGTCGGAGGGGAGCTCGCTGATGTAATAGATGGTCGGATCCAGGAAGTGGATGCCCGCAAGTCCCTCGATCCCGGCGATGATGGACTCCAAATTGAGCGCGAGCAGGACACCGGCGATCACCCCGATCAGCGTCCCCACGAATCCAATCGCGGTCCCCTGGACCATGAAGATCCCCATGATCCGCCCCGGCGAGGCACCCAGCGTGCGCAGCACGGCGATGTCCGACTGCTTGTCGGTCACCACCATCACCAGGGTGGAGACGATATTGAACGCAGCCACGGCCACGATGAGGAACAGGATGATGCTCATCATCCGCTTCTCCACGGCCAGGGCCCGGAAGAAGTTGGCGTGGACCTGGGTCCAGTCCACCACGCGGTAGACACCCCCGAGATCATAGGCAATCTCCCGCGCCAGCTTGGGAGCCAGCCACAGATCCGCGAGCTTGAGCCGGATTCCCGAGACCTTCTCCCCCAGGGTCATCAGCTTGGCGGCATCGTTCAGTTGGATGAAGGCCGCGTTGCGGTCATAGTCCGCCATGCCAACAGCGAACAGGCCACTCACTGTGAAGCGCTTCAGCCGCGGCATGATCCCCACGGGCGTGGCACTGACCTGGGGCGTGACCACGGTGACCTTGTCCCCCACCCCCACCCCGAGATAGCTCGCCAGGTCCCGCCCGAGGATGATCTGGAATCCCCCGTCCACCAGGTCGTCCACAGATCCCTCCACCATGTCCCGGCGCAGCTCCGACACCTGATCCTCCTCGTCGGGCAGGATACCCCGGACCAGGGCGCCGCTCACGTTGGAGCCCCCCACGAGCATGGCCTGGACCTCCACGAAGGGCGCCGCCCCCACCACGTCCCGGTGGTTCCGCAGCTTCTCCAGCACGGGCTGCCAGTCCGCCATACCGCCGTAGGGATCAGAGAGGGTGGCGTGGGAGGCCATGGCGAGGATGCGGTCCCGGATCTCCTTGTGGAAACCGTTCATCACCGACAGCACCACGATGAGCGCCGAGATCCCCAGCATGATCCCCAGCATGGAGATCAGGGAGATAAAGGAGATGAAGTGATTGCGGCGCTTGGCGCGCGTGTAGCGCAGGCCGATATAGAGTGGGAGGGGGTGAAACATGGCGCGGCATTTAACCACACCTGGCCGTCCGCGTGGCGTGCGGTCGCAGCATGATCCGATGGGAGATCAGAGCACGTCGCCTGACGCGAAGCCCTCGACCTCAGCCGCCAAGGAGCTCTTCACCGCCCATATAGGGCCGCAGGGCATCGGGGATCGTGACGAGGCCATCCCCCCGCTGATAGTTCTCCAGCACCGCCACCAGGGTACGCCCCACCGCCAGACCGGATCCGTTGAGCGTGTGCAGGAGCTCCGGCTTGCCGGTCTCGGGATTGCGCCAGCGGGCCTGGAGTCGGCGCGCCTGGAAGTCCCCGAAGTTGCTGCAGGAGGAGATCTCCCGGTAGGTCTCCTGGGCGGGGAGCCAGACTTCCAGATCGTACGTCTTTCGCGAGGAAAAGCCGAGATCGCCGGTACACAGGCTCACCACCCGATACGGCAGCCCCAGCCGCTGCAGGATAGCCTCCGCGTGGCCGGTGAGCGCCTCCAGGGCCTGGAAGGAGTCGTCGGGCCGCACCGCCTGGACCAACTCCACCTTCTCAAACTGGTGCTGCCGGATCATGCCCCGGGTGTCCTTCCCATGGGAGCCCGCCTCGCTCCTGAAGCAAGGGGTGTGGGCGACCCAACGACACGGCAGGGCGTCGGCATCGACGATGACGTCCCGCACCAGGTTGGTGACGGGCACCTCGGCGGTGGGGATCAAATAGAAGTCGCGCCCGCCCGACGCGCCGAGGGGCACCTTGAACAGGTCCGCCTCGAACTTGGGGAGCTGGCCGGTGCCGTAGAGGCTGTCTGCGTTGACGAGATAGGGGACATAGGTCTCCGTGTAGCCGTGCTCCCGGGTGTGGACATCGAGCATGAGCTGGATCAGGGCGCGGTGGAGCCGTGCCAGGGGTCCCGTCAGCACCACGAAGCGGGACCCGGTGAGTTTGGCCGCCGCGTCGAAGTCCATACCGCCCAGGGCCATGCCCAGGTCCACGTGGTCCTTGGGGATGAAGTCGAAGCGGGTGGGCTCCCCCCAGCGCCGCTCCTCCCGGTTCTGGGTCTCGTCCGCCCCGTCGGGAACGCTCTCGTGGGGCAGATTGGGCAGGCTGAGGGCGATCTCGGTCAGCTCCCCTTGAATGGCGGCGAGTCGTTCCTCGGCCGCCTTGAGCCGGTCGCCGAGGTCCGCCACCTCGGCGAGCAGGGGCGCGACGTCCTGGCCCGCCGACTTGGCCTTGCCGATCGACTTGGCGCTGGTGTTTCGGCGGTTCTGAAGCTCCTGCACCTGAACCTGGAGGTCCTTGCGCTCGGCCTCCAGCGCCGCCAGGCGGGTCCAGTCCAGGGTGACACCACGACGGGCGATCTCGGCGGCAACCCGGTCCAGGTCGGTGCGTAGGAGGCGTGGGTCTAACATGGGAGGTCCTCGATCTCGACGCCGTGGGCAAGGGGGTGCCCCACCCCATCGGTGGCGACGATTCTACACCGGGCGTGAAGGTCGTCGGGTGGCGCGGCGCATCCGGCTACTGACGTCGCGCGGGGTGCCGCGGACCCCGCCGGCCGAGGATTCGGGTGAGAATGACACCCGCCGCCCAGCCAGGGAGGCGCCGATCAAAGACCCTGCCGGCAGTTGCCCCGCTCGTGTCCCCAGGCGTGCGAGCCCCGGTACGCTCCAGGTCCAAGGGCTTGAGGTCCTTGAAAACCGCGGGCCCTCCTTGGCCCGTCCCGGACGCACACTGAGTCGGCGCCGTCTAAGGACGGAGCAGGCAGAGGGGGACCAGCATCTCGGACTCCGTAAGCCCTCCGTGCTGGCCGATGAGGTGGTGACGCTCCTCGAAGGGCAGCCACTGGCGAATCACCCGATGTCCCTTGGGCAGCAGGCAATAGTCGCCAATACGCTCGCCGAAGCGGGGATGCGCGGGACCCGGACCGAAGAAACCCCCTTCCCGCAGCAGCGAGCTCGGCCGCAGGTCCACCAGCGCACCCAGGGGACCGGCGCAATAATCGAGAAAGGCCGACTCCTGACCCGCCTTGAGATAGGCAAAGGCGGCACGTCCCTCGCCGCAGAGGGGCAGGGACAGACACGCCGCAAGCCGTGGGTGGTCCCCCAGGTCGATCAGGTCCCCCGGCCCCGCGTCTACCTGCCCGTGGTCGGCGCACACCACCACAAGGGTGTCCGTGCCGGCAACGCGGTCCAGGAGCTCCGCGAGCGCCGCCTCCAGCAGACCCAAATGGTCGGCCGCGGCCTGGCTCTCCATGCCCTGATGATGACCGATGGAGTCCAGCTCCGGCCAGTAGACGTAGACATACTTCGGCTCCGGGTGTCGTCGCAGGAGCCGTGCGGTGTCGCGCACCAGCCCCGCGAGCCCCTCATAGCCCACCACCCGGGCGGCACCCGAGTGGGCCAGGTTGAAGTCCGACTGGGCGATCCGCCTCGGGGTAACCACCCAGGAGCCAGTCGCGATACGGCCGGACAGGGACCGCTCGCCGAAGAGCCGCGCCGGGTCGACGCCCGCGGCACGGTAGGGGACGCCCCCGAATCGGGGAGTCCCGGGCAGAACCGTCATTACGCAGCCGAGCTCCCCCATCCAGGTGTGCCAGCCGGTCAGTCCGTGCCGGTGGGGGGCGTCACCCGTGAGGTAGGTGGTGATGGCGCTGGCGGTGGTGGAGGGGAAGACCGAGGTGATGGCCCCCAGTCGATGCCTGGACAGGAGCCCGCCCGGAGAGCGGCGTGCCAGCCACCGATCCCCCAGACCGTCGATCACCACGAGAACCAGGTTGGTCGCGGCGGCGAGGACCGCGGGCGATAGCAACCTCAGGGGAGGATGCTCCACCGGTCCGCCACGGGCCTGGATCAGGGTGGCGACCAGGTTGAGGATGCCGCCCCCGTCATAATCGGGCGCGACACCCGGTTGGGATTGTCCAGCCAGGACGGAGGTCATAGACGCAGCTCTGCGAGCCCAACGTGCCGCGACGGCACCTCGCCGGACAAGGCTAGCACCTTCGAGCCACCCGACGCGCTGGCCCGTCGGCGATAGACCGGGGGAGGCTGGACGAACCTTCCTGGCGCCGGATCAGCCCGCATCCCGGGACACGCGAGTCCCCGGGACGCCCGGTTATCAGGGGGGAGGCCCGTGGGACATGGCGGGCCATCCATCCCCAGGGACGCTTGGATCCGTGCGCCCTGGTCCTCTCACGCCGATTTGGGGTCGAGCGGCCCGGGCTGGGACCCACTCAGCCCGCGCGCCTTGCCATTGGTCCCCTTCGGTCGCCGGGCGGGGCGTGCGGCGGGAGCAACCTTCTTCGGGGTCGCCTTGGAGGTACCGCCCGACCGCGTCTTCCGAACGGGAGACGCCGCCGATGGGG
>JBAPYD010000577.1:0-6482 GCA_049284555.1 Chromatiaceae bacterium
GCCATGGTGCTCTGCCGGTACTCGTCGGAGACCCGAGCCACCACCTCGGCCTCGCGCCGACTGGCGTTGAACAGCTTCAGGGTGCCGAGGCCCTGGATGACATCGAGAAAGTGGGCGGAAAGCCGCGCCAGCCTGCGCCATTGCCGCTGATTGAGGCGCTCGGCACCCTTACCGATCAGGATCATGAACGCCGGGATCAGGGGGGCGGTCGCCAGGAGGACCAGACCCGAGATCCAATCGGCGGGCCACAGGAAGGCGAGGATCGACAGGGGCACCGCGGCCATCAGCGCGATCGCGGGGAGATAGCGGGCGTAGTAGGCCTCGAGGGCCTCGACGCCGTCGGTGAGACTGTTGGCGAGGTCCCCGCTGCGCTCCGCGCCGAGCCCCATCGGCCCCAGCGCCTGGAGCTTGAGGTAGAGCAGTCGGCGCAGATGGAGCTTGACCCCGATGGCCCCCAGGAAGGCCGCCTGCTCCGAGCCCCAGGAAAGTGCCGCACGCAGGGGGAACAGCCCCAGCATGGCCCAGAGCCAGGGACTCACCTCGGTTAGACCCGCCGCGGAGAAAAGGACGGCGTCCACCACCCGCGCCAAGAGCCACGCCTGGACGATGAGCAGCAGTCCACCCAGCCAGCCGAGGCCGACCGCCAGGGACGTCCAGTTGCCGGACCAGGTCCGCTGGGTCTTGAGCCACTGGGGGATCGTCGAGGTCGGCTCAACGGCCACGGCTGGTGCAGTCTCGCCTCCCTCGCGCGTGTCGCGGCGCGGGGGAGGGCTCATCCCGAGCCCGACGGGGGACTCAGGCCGTATCGGCCGCGTCCCCGAGACAATTCTCCGATTCGTACCACATCACGTTGATGATGCCGAAGGCCAAGGCGAGCAGCACACCAAGGATCCAAGCGAAATACCACATGGGGGCTTCCTATCTTGATCAGGACTCGTCGGTGCCTTGGGCCAATTGACGGGTCCTGCGATTTGTTGATGATCAGTAAGGGGGTGACGAGTAGTACGGGCCAAGACACCTCACGTCCTAGCGCCTCGCCACTCGCCACTCGCAACTTCCTAATACGCCAAATGCTCCTGCGCCTTGATCTCCGCCACGGTCACCCGTCGCCACATCTTCCGGTAGGTCCAGGTGGTGTAGGCGAGGATGATGGGCACGAAGATCACCGCTGCCCAGAACATGACGGTCAGGGTGCGATGGCTCGAGACCGAATCCCAAACGATGAGGCTGGAGCCCGGGTTGGTGCTCGAGGGCATGATGAAGGGGAACATCGCCGCCCCCGCGGTCACGATGATGCCGGTGAGCCCCAGGCTGCTCAGGATCAGGCCCAGTCCCGGACGGTTGGCTATGGAGAGCAGGATCGCGAGCCCCAGCCCCGCGAACCCCATGATCGGGAAGGTCAGGGTCCAGGGATACTGCTGGTAGTTGGCGAGCCAGGCGCCGGCCTCCCGGACGACCTCCTTGGTCAGGGGGTTGGGGGTGGCGTCCAGGGGCGGCATGGAGACCACGCGATAGCCCTCGATCCCGAGGGTCAGCCAGACGCCGGCGAGGGCAAAGGCGACGATCGTGACGAGCCCCGTCCACTGGGCCCACCGCTTGGCCCGGGAGGCGACCGGCTCATCCGTGCGCAGCTGCAGCCAGACCGCCCCGTGCATGGTGAGCATCCCGAGGCTCACCAGGCCGGCGAGGAGGGCGAAGGGCCCGTTCTCAGGATTCCAGAGCAGGCCGAAGAAGCTGCCCGTGTAATAGGGCCGCAGCAGGGTATCCAGGTGGAAGGGGACCCCCTGAAGCAGGTTCCCGAAGGCGATGCCGAACACCAGGGCGGGCACGGCACCGCCGACGAAGAGCCCCCAGTCCCAGGCATTGCGCCAGCGCGGGTCCTCGATCTTGCTGCGATAGTCGAACCCGACGGGCCGGAAGAACAGGGCGAAGAGGGCGAGCAGCATCGCGAAGTAGAAGCCCGAGAAGGCGCTCGCGTAGACGATGGGCCAGGCGGCGAAGATGGCGCCGCCGGCGGTGATGAGCCAGACCTGATTACCGTCCCAGTGCGGCCCGACCGTGTTGATGATGACCCGCCGCTCGGCGTCGTTCTTGCCGAGGAAGGGGAGTAGGGTGCCCACACCCATGTCCATTCCATCGGTGACGGCGAACCCGATGAACAGGATCCCCACCAGCACCCACCAGATGAGCTTCAGGATCTCATAGTCGATGATCATTGTTGTCTCCGTGTCGTTGCGCTCAGGCCCCGAGCTCGCGTTGCTGGGGTGCCGTTGCCGGCGACGCCCCCGCGGGTCCTTGTCCGGCCTGCCGCTCGTGGTGGTAGCGTCCGGTGTGCAGTGAGCTGGGCCCCAGCCGGGAGAACTTGAACATCAGATAGATCTCGATCGCGAACAGCACCGTGTAGAAGACGACGAACCCGGTGAGGCTCATCGCGATATCGGAGGCCGTGAGACTCGAGACCGCAATGCTGGTGGGCAGCACCTCGCCGATGGCCCAGGGCTGGCGGCCGAACTCCGCCACGAACCAGCCGGTCTCGGCGGCCAGCCAGGGCACGGGAATGCTGAGTACGAAGAGCCGCAGCAGCCAGCGCTTATCCTGGATGACGCGCCGTGCATTGAAATAGAAGCCCAGCACCATGAGGAGCAGCATCCAGAATCCCGCGGCCACCATGACCCGGAAGCTCCAGAAGAGGGGTGCGACCTGCGGAATGGTGTCCTTCACGGCCAGTCGGATCTGCTCCTCCGTCGCCTGGGCCGGGTTCTCGGTGTAGCGCTTGAGCAGTAACCCGTAGCCCAGGTCCTGCTTGTGCTCCTCGAAGCTCGAGCGGTTGCCCCGGGTATCCTCGCCGTTGCGCAGCCGTTGCAGATACTCATAGGCGAGCATGCCGGAGCGGATGCGCACCTCATGCTCCCGCATGAGCTCCTTGAGTCCCGTCACCTCCTCGTCGAGGGAGCGCGTCGCGATCAGGCCGAGCAGGTAAGGGAACTTGACTGCACCGTGGGTCTCCTCATCGGCGTTGCTGGGAAAACCGATCAGGGTGAAGGCGGCCGGTGCGGGCTCGGTCTCCCATTCGGCCTCGATGGCCGCCAGCTTGACCTTCTGCACGTCACCGACCTCGTAGCCGGACTCATCCCCAAGGAGGATGACCGAGAGGATGGAGGCGAGTCCGAACCCGATGGCGACCGAGAAGGAGCGCTTGGCAAAGGCCAGATTCCGGCCTTTCAGCATGTACCAGGCGCTGATGCCGAGGACGAACATGGAGGCCGTCACATAGCCCGCCGCCACCGTGTGCACGAACTTCACCTGAGCCACCGGGTTCATGAGCACCTCCCAGAAGCTGGTCATCTCCATGCGCATGGTCTCGTAGCTGAACTCGGCCCCCACCGGGTTCTGCATCCAGCCATTGGCGATGAGGATCCAGAGGGCGGACAGATTCGATCCGAGGGCGGTGAGGAAGGTGACGGTGAGGTGCTGGACCTTGGTGAGCCGTTCCCAGCCCAGGAAGAAGAGCCCGATGAAGGTGGACTCCAGGAAGAAGGCCATGAGCCCCTCGATGGCCAGGGGCGCCCCGAAGACATCCCCGACATAGTGGCTGTAGTAGGCCCAGTTGGTCCCGAACTGGAACTCCATGGTCAGGCCCGTGGTGACACCCAGGGCGAAGTTGATACCGAACAGCTTCCCCCAGAACTTGGTCATGTCCCTGTAGATCTCGCGTCCGGTCATGACATAGACGGACTCCATGATCACCAGGATCCAGGACAGGCCAAGGGTCAGGGGCACGAACAAGAAGTGATACATCGCGGTGGCGGCGAACTGCCAGCGCGAAAGCTCGACCATGGCGGAATCGAACATGGGCGTTGTTTTCTCTCTTTATCTTGACCGCCCTCGGGAAACCGGGACGGCCGGCAGGCGTGTCCGGGTATTTAACCCAGCCCCCAAGAACCTCGCACTGACAATTGTCAGAGTGCGGGACTCGGTGATAGCCCTGCACCTCGGTCCGGACACGGCTCGGGAGTCGAGATCCCGAGCCGGCGCCCGGTCGCGCTGGTGCGCCGGCTCAGGATGGGTCTGTCGATTCCAACAGCGAGGCGACGGCATCCATAGCCCGGTCGATCACGGGGATGGGGGTGTAGAAATGGGGCGAGAACCGGATGCCGCCACCGCGTTGGGCGCAGAGGACCCGTCGCTCCATCAGTGAGCGATAGAGGATCTTGGAGTCGAAGCCCGGGGCGCGAAAGGTCACGATGCCGGCTCGCCGCTCCGGTGCGCGCGGCGACAGGAGCTCCAGCCCCAGACGATCGATGCGGGCGATGAGATGATCGACGCGCTCCGCGATGGCCTGAGCGATGCGCGGCGCTCCCACGTCTTCGATCAGGGACAGGCTCGCCTCCAGGGCGTGGATCCCCAGGAAATTCGGGCTGCCACACTCGAAGCGCCTGGCGTCCTCGGCCGGTTTCCAGTCGGTCCGGTCGAAGTCCCCGCGATGCTCGACCATGTGCCAGCCGAACTGATGCAGGATGAGCCGATCGCGGATCTCGGGTCGCACGTAGAGCGCGGCGAGCCCTTCGGGCCCCAGCATCCACTTGTGACCGTCCGCCACCACGAAGTCCGCCGGAGTCTCCGACAGGTCGAAGGGGAGGGCGCCCAGGCCCTGGATGGCGTCCAGACAGAGCAGGATGCCGCGCCTGCGGCACTCGGATCCCAGCCGCGCCAGGTCCAGCCGCAGTCCACGGGCGTACTGGATCCAGCTCACGGCGATCAGCCGTGTGCGCTCATCACAGAGGTCCAGCAGGTCCGACTCCGGGCTCTCGGACCTGCCGATCTCCAGCCCCCGCCATGTCACACCGAGGAAGGCCAACGACTCCCAGACGATGCGGTTGGACGGAAACTCCTCCGCGATCCCGACGATGTTGTCTCCCGGCCGCCAGTCCAGGCCATAGGCGATGATCGACAGGGCCTCCGACGTGCTCTTGGCGAGTGCGATATCGGCTCCCGACGCCGCCCCGATCAGGCGTGCCAGGCGCTCGCGAAGCCGCTGCTCGACGGCCAGCCAGTCCGCATAAGGTTCGGAGCCGACGCAGGCGTTGACCTCGGCGAAGCGACCCACGGCCTCGACGCTACGCCGCGGCCAAGGCGCCACACCCGCGTGGTTGAGGTGGCAGAGCCCCGGATCGAGGGGAAACTCGTCAGGAAGATCGGAACCCGTCTCAATGCTCGTCACCGCCACTGTCGTCGACCCTCCAGGGATTGAAGATCGATGAAAGGGTGCACGATAACCCGCCGCGGCACCGACATAAATGAATTTGAAGTACAGGCACGGACGCGCCGGCCCCGGTCCTCGCCCGGCGCGATCACGCAAAGAGCAGGACGAATCGCCGGAACATGTCCTGGTCGAAGTGGGCGGCCATCTCGTCGCGCATGAGCTTGAGGGCCTCGAAGCGCGGCAGGGGTTTCTTGTAGGAACGCTCCGAGGTGAGGGCGTCGAAGACGTCCGCCATGCAACAGATCCGGCTGTAGGGGTGGATGTCGCTGCCCGATACCTCGAGCGGATAGCCGCTTCCGTCGTATCGCTCATGATGCTGCAGGATCACGACCCGGCATTCGTCGGAGAGGACGCCCGCGTCCCGCAGCAGATCGTGGCCCTCCTGCGGATGGGCTCGCATCTGGAGAATCTCTTCGCGGCTCAGCCGGGCGGGTTTGTTGATCAGTCCGGAGCTGACGCGAACCTTGCCGATGTCATGAAGGAAGAAGGCCGCGCCCAGCTCTTCCATGTCATGGCCGTCGCTGTGCCGGTAGAGGGCCTTGGCGAGAGCAATCCCCAGAAAGCCCACGTTGACCGAGTGCGTATAGGTGTGGAAGTCGTGGGAGGTGATCCTGAGCAGGTGGGAGGAATGGCATCGTCGGCGACGATGAGGTTGGCGATCTGGGCGATCGCCCGCTTGGTGTCCTGAAGATTCGGACCGGTCGGGGCCTCCAGCAGCCGCCGGATCATCTCCCGGGAATGCTGGTAGAGAATCCGGACGCGGGGGCGTGGGGCCAGTTTCTGGTCGTGGATCGCTTCCAGGAGCACGGGGGGCACCACGTTCCGTTGGGCCCACGATGGGCCAACGCGCCCGGGCGAAGTTTCCCGGGGGGAATCGCTGGCTGCGGGGGGCGCCGCATCCTCCAACACCACCCGCACTTCCCGGATGCCGGTTCTCCGGATGCGACGGATCTGCTCGTAGGAGCAGATGCGGAAGTCGCTGACTGGGAACGCATCATCCAACATCGTCGGATTGAGGCGGACATGCATTCCCAGGCGGAGATGAGTAACGCCGATTCTGCGGATCATCAATCGCGCTTCGCTTGCCGTTGGAGTCCCTTGGCCCGCTTGCCCGCCACCGGGCTGGTCGCGGGACATCCGGTCCCGGGGCGACGATCGGCTGGAGCCTGTGTAAGGTGATTTCCTATTTCACATATACCGATATATGGGATACTTCGAG
>JBAPYD010000578.1:0-6879 GCA_049284555.1 Chromatiaceae bacterium
GACCAGCAGGGTCACGACCCCCGCCAGGACACCTCCCAGCCGAGCGGCCAGCCAAGACCCCGGCTCGATCCGGGAGCCGAGCGCGAGCACGGCCACACCGGGCGGATGGTCGAAATAGCCCCAGGCCAGACTGCTCGCCCAGTCGAAATAGTAGGCCTCGTCCTGCGTCACCGGGACGAGCCAAGCCAGCACGAGACGCCACAGGACGACAAACCCGATCAGCACCAGGCCGGCGGGCCAGGGATCATGGAGAAAGGACTGCCCGGGTGGGCGCTCCATTGGCTTGAGGTCCCCCATGTTGCGGCAACTCGGGTCACGTCCGCCGCGGCTCGGGCGGTTACACTATAGCGGTCCAGACCCCGCCAGAACGGCGCGGATTCTAACCCAGATCGCCGTGCCGGCCCTGGTGACCAACCGGATACGTTCCCGTGCCCGAATCAGAGACCGCCTCCCTCCCCTGCCCGCCCCCCGAGCTCGCCGTCGTCATCCCCACCTATCGGGAGGCCGAGAACGTGGAAGAGATCGTACGCCGGGCGAGGCTGACCCTGGCGGGGATCGATTGGGAGCTGATCTTCGTGGACGATGACTCACCCGACGGAACCGCGGAACGCGTCCGCGCGCTGTCGAGGAGCGACCGGCGGGTCCGGGTCCTTCAGCGGGTGGGGCGGCGGGGTCTCGCCTCCGCCTGTATCGAGGGGATGCTGGCCACCTCGGCCCCCTTCCTGGCGGTCATGGACGGGGACCTGCAGCACGACGAGACCCTGCTGCCCAGGATGCTCGAGGTGGCCAAGGCCGAGGGGCTTGATGTCGTGGTGGGCAGCCGCTACGCGGATGGGGGCGACGTCGGGAGCTGGAGCACCCGCCGCCAGTCCATGAGCCGCCTGGCCACGCGGCTCGCCCAGCTATTGATCCGGGCGGACCTCAAGGACCCCATGAGCGGTTTCTTCCTGGTGCGCGCCGAGGTGGTCCACGAGAACGTGGCGCGCCTGACGGGGGTCGGGTTCAAGATCCTTCTGGACATCTTTTCCGCGGCCCGGCGTCCCCTGCGCTTCCGCGAGCTGCCCTACAGCTTCCGCCAGCGTCAGGCGGGATCGAGCAAGCTCGATCACGCGGTGGTCTGGGAGTACCTGCTGATGTTGATCCAGAAGCTCCTGGGACCCCTGATCCCGGTGCGCTTCATCGCCTTCTCACTCATCGGCGGGATCGGGGTCGTGGTCCACCTGGCGGTACTCTGGCCCATCCTCGCGATCGGCGGGGATCAGGCCTTCCTGGTGGGCCAGTCGGCGGCCGCCCTGGTCGCCATGACCAGCAACTTCTTTCTCAACAACGTGATCACCTACCGGGACATGCGTCTGCGCGGGCGCCAGCTGCTGTGGGGCTGGCTCTCCTTCGTGGCCGCTTGCAGCGTGGGGGCGCTCGCCAACGTGGGCATCGCCAGCTACCTGTTCCAGGCCCAGTATTCCGGCTGGCTCCTCTCGGCGCTGGCGGGGATCCTGGTCGGGGCGGTATGGAACTACGCGGTCACCGCGGTCTACACCTGGCGGCGCCCCAAGGCGGCCTAGGGAAACGCTGATTATGCGCTTCCCCCGACCTCACCGGACCTGCCCCTGGACGTAGACCTCGACGCGACGGTTCTGGGCCCGTCCCGCGGGCGTGCTGTTCGGGGCGATCGGGCGTGCCTCCCCCGCACCCTCGGCGGTGAGCCGCTCCGCCGCCACCCCTCGCTCGGTCAGGGCCTGCATGACCGCGTCCGCCCGGGCCTTGGACAGCTCCAGGTTGATCTCTTCAGGTCCCGCGTTGTCGGTGTGACCCTCGATGAGGGCCGTGAGCCCCGGGTATTCCTTCAGGAGACTCGCGATCCGATCCAGACTCGGCATCTCCCCGCCCGGCAACACGGCGAAGCCGCTCGCGAAGCGCAGGTCCTTCTCGGCCAGCTTGAGCAGCATGCCCCGATCGGTCTTTCGAGCGGCCAGCCCGGAGAAGCGATCGTAGAGCCCCCGCAGCTCCGTCAGGGCTTGCGCGTTCGCCGCCTCCGCCTGCCGGCGGGTCTCGGCCAGGGACTCCCGGGCCTGGACCCGCTCGGTCTCCAGGCTCTTCTCCAACGTGGCGACCCGCGCCTTGGCCTCCTTGACCTGCTCCTCCAGCATCGCGACCCGAGCCTCGGCCTCCTGGACCTGCTTCTCCAGGCGCCCGCGCTCCTCGCTCGCGGCAGCGGTGGCCCCCTCGAGCTCCTCCTTCGCCGTTTCCAGGGCGGCCTCGCCCTGCGCCAGCTTGGCCTCCAGGTCCGCCACCGTTTGCTCCAGCTTCGACTGCAGGTCGGCCAGCTCCCCCTGGACCCGCCCCAGCTCCTGCTCCCGGGCGAATAGGAGTCCCTGGGACTCGCGAATCTCTGCCGCGTGGGACTGCTTCGCCGACTCCAGGGCCTGGCCCCGGTCCTCCGCCGTGCTGAGGGCCTCGGCGAGACGCGCGTTGAGCGCCTCCTCCCGCGCCTTGAATGCCTGCTCCGCCTGCGCCAGGGCGGCATGTTCGGTCTCGGCCCGCTCCTCCAGGTCCGCAATCAGGGTCGCGCGCTCGGGGTCGCTGCCCTCGAGGGCCGTTTGGAGGAAATCGATCCGCTCCTGGAGCCGCGACTGAACGGTCTGGACCTCGGCGGCGTGCTTGGCCTCCAGATCCGAGAGGGCGCTCTTCGCGGACTCGATCTCCGCGGTCAGGGCCGCAATACGCTGCTCGGCCCCTTCAAGCTTCCCCCGCTGGGCCTCCCTGACCCGTCCCGCTTCCTCCAGCTCGGCCTTGAGCGATTGCCGGGTCGACGCCGCGTCGGCGAGCTCCTGAGTCAACCGTTCGATCTCGGACTGCCTGGAGGCCAGCTGCTGCGCACTCGACTCTTGGCGCGCCTGGAGTGCCGCCAGCTCCTCGCGCGCCGCCTTCAATGCCATGGAAGCGGCCTCGGCCGCAGACTCGGCCTCGCTTTGCAGACCAGCGATCTGGGATCGCAGCTCGGTCTCGGTCCGAGCCGCGTCCTTGACGGCGCCCTCGGCGGTGACGAGCCGTTGCCCGAGCTCGGCCATCTCGGCGTCCTTGTCGACCAGGCCGCGTTTGAGCGTCCCGTCATACCAGTTGTAGAGGGCGTAGAGGCCGATCAGCGCGGCGATGAGTATCCAGGTTAGCGTCCTGTAGATGGAGCCGGTGGCAGCGGTCTCGGGTGTGGCGTCTGACATGGCGATCCTTTGGTAGCGGCTTCGTTGTGTTCGTGTAGGTGGAGAGGATACCTCATGCCCCGGACCGGCCGGCAGGGGCCCTCGGGCGCCTCATCGGGGGATCGCCTGCTCTCAACCGGCGCGCGACCGGATCGATCCCCTGTTCCAGGCGTCTTCAAGGCGTGCGCACCGCCCAATCCCGCGCAAACTGCCAAGCGGTGCGGGCGATCAGCGCCTGAATCCCGGGCGGGGTCGACTCAGGCGACGGCGAAGACACGATCGAGCCCCACCTCGTCCAGGGCGACGGGCTTGCCCACGCCGTAGCCCTGCGCATAGTCCACACCCATTGCCCGCAGGGTCTCGACCACCTGCGGCGTCTCGGCCCACTCGGCGATGGTGGCGAGCCCGAGCACGTGTCCCATATGGTTGATCGACTCGACCAGGGCCCGATCCACGGGCTCGCTCTCGATCTCGCGGACGAAGCTGCCGTCGATCTTCAGGTACTGCACCGGCAGATGCTTGAGATAGGCGTAGGAAGCGAACCCCACCCCGAAGTCGTCGATCGCGAAGACGCTGCCGAGATCCCGCAGACCCTGCATGAAGGATCTTGCCCGGGCGAGGTCGGCGATGGCCGCGGTCTCCGTGATCTCGAAACAGATGCTGGCGTAGGGAACGCGATTGTCCGCGAACTGGCGCTTGAGGAAGGGCAGGAAGCCGTCGTCCGCGAGGGTGGTGGCAGACAGGTTCACCGCGAACAGGAAGTGATCCGGATAGCGGCTGTGCCAGGCACGCAGCCGCTCTCCTTCGCGGGCCAGGAGTTGCGCGACGATCCACCGATCCACCGCCGGCATCAGGATGTAGCGCTCGGCGGCGGGGATGAATTGCTCCGGCGATACCGGGTTGCCCTGGTCATCGCGCATCCGCGCCAGGACCTCGTAGTGGACGGGCTGCTCGACGGAGTGCAGGGGCAGGATGGGCTGGGCGATCAGGCAGAAGCGCCCCTCATCAAGGGCCCCGCCGATCGTCGAGATCAAGCTTGCCTCGGCACGATGTCGTGCGCTCGCCGCGTCACCCTCGCTATAGAGACAAACCCGGTCCCCGCCCTGGGTCTTGGCGGTCTGGCAAGCGATGTCCGCCTGGGCCAACACGTCCGATACGCCCCGTGCGGGGACGAAGGTGACGAGACCGACGCTGAGACTCACGTCGTAGGCCTGCTCGTGCCAGTTGAAGAGGAAGCTCCGCAGGGTGCGCACCAGATCCTCGCAGCGCGATTGGGCCGTCGGGGCGGTATCGCCCCCGAAGAGGGCGGCGAACTCGTCTCCCCCCAGCCTGCCGATGGCCTTGGCGTCCGCGAAACGCGTCGAGATGATGCGGGCCACCTGCTTGAGGAGCTTGTCGCCCGCCCCATGCCCGCAGGCCGTGTTGATGAGCTTGAAATGATCCAGGTCTATCAGGGAAAGGGCGTGCGGACGATCCGACTCCTTGGTCTCCATGGCCGTCATGGCCACCGCCCGCTCGAAGTCCTTCCTGTTCCTGAGCCCCGTCAGGGGGTCATGGCGTTGCAGATAGTTGATCTGGTTTTCCGCCCGCTCACTCTCCGTCTGATCCTCGGCGAGGACCAGGAGCCACGGCTCCCCGTCCATATTCAGGTTCCGCAGCAGCAGACGCAGCGGGAAGGGCTCTCCGCCGCGAATCCCCTCGAGATGTCGGACCCTTGGGCTCGACGGGTCCTCCTGAGCGTCCGCCAAGGCCGCCTCCGGGGTATCGAGTCCAGGGATGAGCGCTCCGATCGGAACCTCGAGGGTCTCTTCGCTCAGTCGGCCGAAGAGGATCTCCGCCGCCGGATTGAGGAGGCGAATCCGCAGATCCGAGTCCACCACCACAACCCCGTCGGACGTCGCACCGAGCAGGGCCCGAAGAGTCTCGGCGAGTCGGCCCAGGTCCCCACGCTCGGCCATCTCGGCCCGCGCCAGGGTCACCACCCGCAGAATCAGGGCAATGGCCATCCCCACCGCCAACAGACCGGCGAGCGCGACCCACACCGCCGGGTCGTCAGCCAGGGTCTCGGCCTCTCGATGGGTGCTGAGCCACCGCCATGTCGAGTACCCCAGGCACGTCAGGGCGACAGTCGAGCCGCACAGGAACGCCAGCGTGGCCAGCCGGGTGGAGGGCGCCCACCGCAGGGCCGTCCCACCGGGCGACCGGCCTGGATGCGGGAGGAGTCCCTGGTCCATACGCGGGGACCTCAGCGACGCCGGATCAGCCGTGAAGCCTTCGGTAGCGAAGCCGGTGGGGCTGATCCGCCTCGGTGCCGAGACGACGGTGGCGGTCCGCCTCGTAGTCCGCATAGTTGCCCTCGAACCAGGTGACCTGGGAGTCCCCCTCGAAGGCGAGGATATGGGTGGCAATGCGGTCGAGGAGCCAGCGATCGTGGCTGATCACCACGGCACAGCCGGGGAAGGCGAGCAGGGCCTCCTCCAGGGCGCGGAGGGTCTCCACGTCCAGGTCGTTGGTGGGCTCGTCGAGCAGGAGCAGATTCCCGCCGCTCTTCAGGAGCTTGGCGAGATGAACGCGGTTGCGCTCGCCGCCCGAGAGGTCCCCGATGCGCTTCTGCTGATCCGTCCCCTTGAAGTTGAAGCGCCCGCAGTACGCCCGCGAGGGCATCTCGTAGCGGCCCACGACGATGATGTCCTGCCCATCCGAGATCTCCTCCCAGACGGTCTTGCCGGCGTCCAGCGCATCCCGGCTCTGGTCCACATAGGCGATCTGCACCGTCTCGCCCACGCGCAGCTCGCCCCCGTCGGCCTGCTCCTGGCCCGTGAGGATACGGAACAGGGTGGTCTTGCCGGCCCCATTGGGTCCGATGATGCCGACGATGCCCCCCTTGGGCAGGTTGAAGGACAGGTCCTCGTAGAGCAGATTGTCCCCGTAGGCCTTGCGCAGACCCTGGGCCTCGATGACCAGGTCCCCCAGGCGGGGGCCCGGCGGGATATAGATCTCGTTGGTCTCGTTGCGCGACTGAAACTCCTGGGACTGCAGCTCCTCGAAACGGGCGAGGCGCGCCTTGCTCTTGGCGTGACGACCCTTGGGATTGGATCGCACCCATTCGAGCTCGTGCTTCATGGTCCGCACCCGGGCGGCCTCCTGCTTCTCCTCCAGCTCCAGGCGCTTCTCCTTCTGCTCCAGCCAGGACGAGTAGTTGCCCTCCCAGGGGATACCGTGGCCCCGGTCCAGCTCCAGGATCCAGCCGGCCACGTTGTCGAGGAAGTAGCGGTCATGGGTCACCGCCACCACGGTGCCCGGGTACTCGTGGAGGAACCGCTCCAGCCAGGCCACCGACTCCGCGTCGAGGTGGTTGGTCGGCTCGTCGAGAAGCAGCATGTCGGGCTTGGAGAGGAGCAGCCGGCACAGGGCGACCCGGCGGCGCTCACCGCCCGAGAGCCGGCTCACGTCCGCGTCCCACGGCGGCAGTCGCAGGGCATCCGCCGCCACGTCCAGGGTCCGGTCCAGGTTGTGACCGTCGGTGGCCTCGATCAGGTTCTCCAGCTCCGCCTGCTCCTTGGCGAGCGCGTCGAAGTCCGCGTCCGGCTCCGCATAGGCGGCATAGACCGCGTCGAGACGCTCCAGGGCCGACTTGATGTGACCCAGGGCCTCCTCCACGTTGCCGCGCACATCCTTTGAC
>JBAPYD010000579.1:0-3805 GCA_049284555.1 Chromatiaceae bacterium
GTCGCCTCCCCCGGTTGATGGGACACCAAATTCGGCCCCTGCCCTCCGTCCAGCTCGTCGATCGATTCAACCATCGGTTTCCCCCTGCACGCCGGTCCTCAGTGCCGCCGGTGGCCGGTCTCCAGCCGCCGCTCCAGATAGAGGCTATAGCGGGACATGGAGAAGGAGAACAGCCAGTAGATAAGCGCGGCGAAGAGATAGGCCTCGACATAGAAGGGACGCCAGGGCGGGTCGCCGAGCGCGGTCTTGGTCGCCGTCAGGAGGTCGAACAGGCCGATGATGATGACCAGCGAGGTGTCCTTGAAGAGGCTGATGAACTGATTCACCAGGGCCGGGATCGAGGTCTTGAGGGCCTGGGGCAGGATGACGAGCCGGGCGGTCTGCCAGTAGCCGAGCCCGAGGGCGTGGGCCGCCTCGTACTGCCCCGCCGGGACGGCCTGGAGCCCGCCGCGCAGGGCCTCCGCCAGATAGGCGGCGGTGAAGAGTGCGATGCCGACGATGGCGCGCAGCAGCTTGTCGATCGTCACCCCCTCGGGCAGGAACAGGGGGAACATCACCGAGGCCATGAAGAGCACGCTGATCAGGGGCACACCCCGGATCAGCTCGATGAAGCCGACACAGACCGCGCGGATCAGGGGGAGCCCGGAGCGCCGACCCAGGGCCAGCAGGATCGAGAGCGGGAAGGCGCCGGCCAGCCCGACCACCGCCAGGATCAGGGTGAGGGGCAGCCCGCCCCACTGGGTGTTGGGGACGAAGGTCAGCCCGAGGACCCCGCCCCACAGGAGCACCGCGATGGCGCCGATGACGCCCCCCCAGAGCCAGACCAGCCACCGGCGCCAGCAGGCGGGAACGGCGCTGATGCCGACTGCCGCGAGGAAGAGCCCCAGGGCCAGGGCCGGCCGCCACTGCTCCTCGTAGGGGTAGAGCCCGAACAGGATGAATCGGTGCTTGTGCCCGATCAGGGCCCAGCAGGCCCCCTCGGCCTGGCGGCAGGCGGCCGGATCGGTGCCGGACCAGACCGCCTCCAGGACCGCCCAGTCGAGGAGCGGCGGCAGCATTCGCCAGAGGAGAAGGACCGCGAGGACCGTCAGGAGCGCATTACCCACGCCCGAGAACAGATTGTCCCGGGCCCAGCGCAGACCCCGGACCCCGGGAAGCGACCCTGCCGCGGCCCCCCGCGTCACCGCTGCCCCTGGAGCGCGATGCGCCGGTTGTACCAGCCCATGAAGGCGGAGATCGAGAGGCTGATGGTCAGATAGACGCTCATCAGGATGGCCACCCCCTCCACCGCCTGCCCCGTCTGGTTGATGGCGGTGTTGGCGACGCTCACCAGATCCGGATAGCCGATGGCCACGGCGAGGGACGAGTTCTTGGTGAGGTTCAGATACTGGCTGGTGAGCGGCGGGATGATGACCCGCAGGGCCTGGGGCAGGACGATCAGCCGCAGGACCTGACTCCGTCGAAGCCCCAGGGCCAGGCCCGCCTCGGTCTGCCCGTGGGAGACGGCGAGGATCCCCCCGCGGACGATCTCCGCGACGAAGGTCCCGGTGTAGAGGACGAGCCCGATCAGCAGGGCCGCCAGCTCGGGGCTCACGGCCAGACCCCCGCTGAAGTTGAACCCACGAAGCGCCGGGATGGACAGGTCCGTGGGGGCCCCACCCGCGAGATAGACGACCAGCGGCGCCCCCAGGATCAGGGCGAGACCGGCGGCAAAGACCGGGAATCCGCGGCCGGTCCGCTCCCGGCGGCGACGGGCCCAGCGCCCGAGCAGCCAGGCCCCGAGACAGCCGACAAGGAGGGCCGCGAGCATCGCCAGATGCGTCAGCTCCCAGACCGGGACCGGGAAGCGCAGCCCCCGGGCGCTCAGGAAGACCCCGGGCAGGGGGCTCAGGGCCTCCCGGGGGAGCGGCAGGCCCTCGGTGATCAGGGCGTACCAGAAGAAGAGCTGGAGCAGCAGGGGGATGTTGCGCAGCCCTTCCACGTAGAGACCGGCGAGTCGCGCCAGCAGCCAGTTGTGGGAGAGCCGGGCGATCCCCGCGAGGGTGCCCACCAGGGTCGCCAGGACGATCCCCAGCAGGGAGACCTTCAGGGTGTTGAGCAACCCCACGGCGAGGGCCCGCAGATAGGTGTCCGCCGGGCTGTAGTCGATCGGGGACTCACCGATCCCGAAGCCCGCCTCCCGGCCCAGGAACCCGAAGCCGGTCGCGATGCTGCGACGCTCCAGGTTGGCCAGCGTGTTGTCGATCAGATAGGCGGCAATCAGGACCACGCCGCCCACCACCAACCCCTGGTAGAGATAGCCCCGGATGCGTCGGTTGGACCACCAGGCGGACCCCCGTGGCGGGGGTGCCTCCGGCCGGACCACGGGAGGGCGGGGCTGGGTCATGGATTGCTAGACCCACCCGGACCGGGGGCCGCGGACCTCAGCGGGCCGGCGGCGCGTACTGAAGTCCACCCTGACCCCATTGGGCATTGAGGCCCCGGGGCAGCTTGAGCTTGGAGTCCGCACCCAGGTTGCGATCGAAGATCTCGCCGTAGTTTCCCACCTGCTTGATGATGTTGTAGGCCCAGCGCTCGTCCAGGCCCAGGGCCGCCCCGAGTCCGGGGGCGACGCCGAGAAGCCGGCGGATCGTCGGATCCTCGCTCTTCAGCATCGCGTCCACGTTCTTCGAGGTCACCCCCTTCTCCTCCGCCTCCAGGGTCGCGAACACGGACCACTTGACCACGTCGAACCACTGATCGTCCCCGTGACGCACGGCCGGGGCCAGGGGCTCCTTGGAGATGGTCTCGGGCAGGATCGCATGATCCGCCGGGTTGGACGTCTCGTTCGCACGGATCGCCGCGAGCTGGGAGGCATCCGAGGTGATGGCGTCGCAGCGGCCGGCCAGGTAGGCGGCGGTGACCTCCTCGTACTTCTCGATGGTGACGGGCCGCAGCTCCATCCCGTTCGCCCGGAAGTAGTCGGCCAGGTTGAGCTCGGAGGTGGTCCCGGTCTGGACGCAGACGCTGGCCCCGCTGAGCTCCCGGGCGCTCGTCACACCGAGCTTGACGGGGACCATGAAGCCCTGGCCGTCGTAGTAGGTCACGGGCCCGAAGTTCAGGCCGTTGGCGGTGTCGCGGGTGAGGGTCCAGGTGGTGTTGCGGGACAGGAGGTCCACCTCCCCCGACTGCAGGGCCGTGAAGCGCGCCTGGGCGCTGAGCGGCACGTAGCGCACCCGGCCCGCGTCACCGAGCACGGCCGCGGCGACCGCCCGGCAGATGTCCACATCCAGCCCCTGCCACTGCCCCTTGTCGTCCGGGGCGCTGAAGCCGTAGACGGACGTGTTCACCCCACAGACCACCTCGCCGCGCGCCTTGACCGCGTCGAAGGTCGCGCCTGCGAGGGACTGAGTCGCCGCGAGGGCGAGCCCGACCGAGGCCAGGGCAGCGGTTCGGACGCGACTGTTCACCATCATTCCCACCCATCGGAAGTCTGATACCCAACGACAGTGGCACCCGGAGGCACTATAAGCGCCGATCCCCGAGCAGGGCCGGGTACCGGCTCCGAGCCCCAAACCCCCGGCGGAGGTTAGCCCGGCGGCCCAGCCTGAGCAACCCGAGCGACCCTTGGGCCCCGGGACTATCCCCGCTATCGAGGTCGGGGCTAGCGGGCGGCCGCGCCGGTCAGAATGACCATGTGCACCTCGCCCAAAAAGGGGCCTCGTCCCTGGACGCAGGCAAAAGACCAGGCTGACGGACCTGACACCGCAGGTTGCCGGATCTTGGGGACCTCGGTCAGCCGCCCATCCCTCTCGCCACGTTGCCG
>JBAPYD010000580.1:0-4690 GCA_049284555.1 Chromatiaceae bacterium
CCCTCAGCCTGGAGCAGACCCAGTTCATGCTGGCCCACGAGGCCCTGCACTGCGCCCTCTCCCACTTCGCCCGCCGCCAGCACCGAGTCATCCACAAATGGGACCTGGCCTGCGACCACGCGATCAACCCGCTCCTGATCGACGACGGGCTCAAGCCGCCTCCGAACGCCCTCGTGATGCCGATGTACAAGGGCATGACCGCCGAGGAGATCTACCCCCTCATCGACGACGATGACGAGTCCGAGACGCTCGACAAGCACGCCTACGACCGGGACAACCAGAGCCGCGGCTCCAAGAGCCGCCTCGACGAGAAGGACCTGGACCGGCAGCAGAAGGAGCGCCAGACGCAGCCCGACCAGGGTGAGGGCGAGCAGGGCAAGGGCGGGGAGCGCCAGGCCCAAGCCCAGCCCGAGGAGGGCGGCGGGGCCGGCGAGCCGGAGCCCCTGACGCCGGACGAGCAGGAGACCCTATCGGTCCAGTGGCAGCAGCGCATGGCCGGGGCCGCCCAGCAGGCCATGCAGGCGGGCAAGCTCGGCGGCGAGCTCAAGCGCCTGATCGACCACCTGCTCCAGCCCCAGCTCCCCTGGCGCATGCTGCTCGCCCGCTACATGACCGCCCTCGCCAGGGACAACTACAGCTACTCGCGCCCCTCGCGGCGGGAGGGGGACTTCGTCCTACCGAGTCTGCGCAGCCGCCAGATGGACCTGGTCGTCGCCATCGACACCTCCGGCTCCATCAAGGATTCGGAGATGGAGGAGTTCATCGACGAGGTCGACGCGCTCAAGGGTCAGGTGCGGGCCCGGGTCACCCTCCTTCCCTGCGACGCGGCCCTCTGCGAGGGTGCCCCCTTCCGGTTCGAGCCGTGGGAGCAGTTCAGCCGGCCCCGGGACCTCAAGGGCGGGGGCGGCACCAGCTTCGTCCCCGTCTTCCAGTGGGTTGGCCAGGAGGGAATCCAGCCGGACCTGCTCGTCTATTTCACCGACGCGGAGGGTGAGTTTCCCAAGCAGGAGCCCCCCTACCCGGTCATTTGGCTGGTCAAGGGCCGCTCCAACGTCCCCTGGGGGCAGCGGATCCAGCTCAATTAGGCGCTGACTTTTCGCGCTTCCCGTGCGGGCCAAAGGGCGCGCATCGAAGTGCTTGTTAGAATGTCCCCGAACCGTCTTGAGCTCGCGCGTCGCCGGAAGACCGGGGAACTAAAGCGCGGAGCCGCTTTCTGAGAATCGGATGAAAATCACCCCAGCCCCCCGCCCCCTGCGCCCAAGTCCCACCGCCCTCTTCTTCGCCGCGATCATTGCCCTCTCTGGACTCGCCTCGCCGAGTGTCGCGGATCCCTTGAACCTGCCGGAGATCGGCAGCACCGCCGACGCGGTGATGACCAGCGGCGCCGAACGGCGCCTGGGCAAGGCCTTCATGCGCAAGGCACGGGAGGCCCTGCCCGTGTCGGACGACCCCTTGCTCACGGATTACCTCGAGTCCCTGGGCAAGGAGCTGGTGGCCGCCGACAGCAGTGCGGGGGGCCAGTTCAGCTTTTTCCTCATCGACCTCCCGGTAGTGAACGCCTTCGCCGGCCCAGGCGGCTACATTGGGGTCTTCTCTGGGCTGATCCTGGCGGCCCAGAGCGAGGACGAGCTGGCGGCTGTCATGGCCCACGAGATTGCCCACATCACGCAGCGACACCTCATGCGGGGACTGGAGGAACAGGGGCGCATGAGTCTGCCCGCAACCGCCTTGCTGGTAGCCGCCGCCATTCTCGGGTCCCAGGTCTCCTCGGACGCGGGCGCGGCGGCCATCGCGGGAATCCAGGCCGCCACCATCCAGCACCAGATCAACTTCACCCGCGACAACGAGAAGGAGGCGGACCGCATCGGCATCGCCACGCTGGCCAACGCCGGGCGGGACCCCTACGCAATGGCGGGCTTCTTCGAACGGCTCTCCAAGGCGAGCCGGACCTACGAGAACAACGCGCCGGAGTTCCTGCGCACCCACCCCGTCAACAGCAGCCGCATCGCGGACGCCCTCGGGCGCGCGGACGACCATGGGGCGCGCCAGAAGCCCGACAGCCTGCGCTTCCACCTCGCCCGGGCACACCTGCGGGAGGCCTCGTACAAGCGCCCCGAGCAGTCCCTGGCCGCCTTCAGGGCCTCGCTCAAGGAGGGCCGCTACCGCAACGAGACCGCCGAGCGCTACGGCTATGCCCTGGCCCTGCTCCGCTCGGGCCAGCTCGCGGAGGCCCGGTCCGAGACAACCCGGCTCCTGGCGAAGGAGCCGAGCCTCCCGGAGCTCATCGTCCTGGACGCCAGGATCGATATCAGGGACGGCAACGCCGGCCGGGCCATCGATCGACTCAAGCAGGCCAGCGAGTTCGCACCCACCAACTGGGCCCTGCGCATCGCCTATGCCGAGGCCCTGTTGGCGGGGGGACAGCCGGCTCGGGCCCTCCAGGAGCTGGAGTCGGTGGCGCGTCTGCGTCCGGGCAACGTCATGATCTACGAGCTCCTGAACCAGGCGGCGATCAAGTCCGGGGACAAGGCCGCGACCTATCGCTCCCAGGCCGAGAAGCTCTACGCCGAGGGGGACCTCGAGCCCGCGATCCGACAGCTCGAGTTCGCCCTGCGCCAGAAAGACATCAAGTACCACGACGCGGCCCAGATCCAGGCACGCCTGGAGGCGATGAAAGACGAGCACCGGGAGGAGAAGAAGCGGCGTGACCCTCTCAGGGCGTCCTCCGGCTTCCGAATCGAGGGCACCAATCCATCCGCCGCCGGCGTGAGGACCGGGTTGACCCGCCAACCTTTAGGCCGCTGAGCCACTGGCCGCACCGGAACAAGAGTGCTTACGATCGAGTGCGCAAACCGGGCATCGGCAAGGGCGCCCTCGGAGTCCACCACCCCTGCCGATGCAGGGTGTTTACGGTTTCAAGTCCAACTTGAGTTGCTGTAAGCTTGCGGCCCAGCCGGAAGCCCGGCCGTTTCGGACGTCGCGGGCCCGGCGCCATCAGGCGGTCCGTACCGCCCCGGGAGCGGGCGGGATAGAACGGGTTCGAAAAGCACCTAACGGAGGGCACCGGTGCCCACCTATCGGGGGAGCCGGACGGCGGCAGAACTGACATGCGAATCCATCCGTGTCCCCCGAGACGACCGACCCAGCGACCACCGGTTGTCCGAGCCCCGCGCGACCCCGTCAACGAATGCCTGTGCTCGGCGCGAGGCGCCGAGACCGACGAAGGGCTCGTCGAGACCCACCCCAACCATCCACTGATGCTCCAAAGGAGAATTTAATGATCGACTCAAAACGCAGAATCCTGCTCAAGAGCTCCCTGGCGGCTGGCTCCGTCGGCGTCGCCATCGGTGCCGGGCTCCTCTCCCCGCGCCTGGTGCTGGCGGCTTGGAACGAGGCCGCCTTCACCGCCAAGGACGTGCCCTCGGCCCTGAGCAGCCTCCTGGGCGGTGACGCCACGGAGAGCAGCGATGCCATCCAGATCAAGGCCCCGGATATCGCGGAGAACGGTGCCGTCGTGCCGGTGACGGTCGAGACCAGCCTGGAAGGCGTGAAGTCCATCGCCATCATCGCCAGCGGAAATGCCACCCCCCTGGTGGCCTCCTTCGATCTGGGCGAGGCGACGCTCCCCTTCGTCTCCACCCGTATCAAGATGGGTAAGACCGCGGACGTGGTCGCGGTGGTCCAGACCGGCGACAAGCTCCTCAGCAACGCCAAGAACGTAAAGGTCACCATCGGCGGCTGCGGCGGCTGATCGCACCAACCCAAACCGTCTACCTACCCATCCCGAGGTAATCGAACATGTCCGATATCAAGGTACGCGCCAAGGTCGAAGGCGACGACACCGTCGTCAAGTGTCTGATCAACCACCCCATGGAAACCGGCCTGCGGAAGGACTCCAAGACCGGCGAGCTGGTCCCCGCCCACTTCATCACCGAGGTGCTGTGCAAGTGGAAGGACCAGACGGTGATGACCTGCGCCTGGAGCGGCGGCGTCTCCAAGAACCCCTACCTGTCCTTCAAGTTCAAGGGCGGCGCCGCCGGCGACCCGGTGGAAATCGGTTGGACCGACAACAAGGGCGAGAGCCAGAGCGAGACCGCCGAGATCGGCTGATCCCGGTCCCGGCCGCGCCGGCCCGGCCGGCGTGAATCCGAATCAGGCCCCGTCGGTGCGGGGCCTTTTTTTTCCACCCGCCATTGCCCGGACTTCCCATCGAGGGCACGGCCCCATGCGGGCGAGCAGCCCGAATCCCCCGCCCCGCTGAGCAGCCTTCGGGAATGCTGTGCGCAGCCCCCCGGCACCGTCATATGCTGGGCAGATCCAGCGATTCCAGCGGCTCCGCGTCCTCGGCCTGGGATGCGTTGTGACCGATGATCATCGCCTTCATGTTTGAGTGCCCCTTGGGAGATGCTGATCAAATGCCATCCTGGCATTCGAACCATTCGCGCTTCGAGAGGCGCGACTCTCCAAGCGCTCCATTTTCAGTGGCTTATCGCCACTGAAGCTGCCGGGCGATCCCTCGCCCGGACGGGAAACGCAATCAGTCAGCGTCTCCCTCGGTCCTGGGAACAACCCCATCTCTGGGCTCCGAGGCCATGCCGTGGTGGGCGGCGGGGGCCCCTGGCTCGCCGGCGTCCACACCGAGTTGAGGAGCACAGTCCGGGAGCGGGCCATAGCGGACCGCTCGATGCCG